>NZ_RAWF01000011.1:0-75195 GCF_003612075.1 Corallococcus sp. CA041A | reverse complement strand
GTGAGGGACGCTGACGGGGAGCCCATGAGCCGCACTCCGGGCCGGCGCGGAAGCCATTCATCTCGAGCAGACACACGCCAGTCCCGTACCCCGGGCGGAGGGGCTCCTACCTGGAGTCAACCCGGGAGGTGCTGTCACACCGTTGCGCTACAGTGCCCGCCGCTTCATGCCGCGTGCAGCCTTCTGCCGTCAGACAAGGAAATCCCGTGTCTTCACTGCGTTTGTCCGCAGTCCTCCCGCTCATGCTGGCGTTGCTCGCCGGCTGTGACTCCGAGCCCCCCACCAGCGTGTCCGGGTCGGGTGCGATGCAGCTGACCGTCTACACCGCCGCGGTCGTGCCCGGGGACGTCTCGCGCGTCACCGTCACCGTCTCCGGCGCGGACATGGTGTCGCTCTCCAAGGACCTGGTGCTCACCAGCGGAGCGTGGAGCGGAGTCATCAGTGACATTCCCGCGGGTCTCCAGCGCACCTTCGTGGCGCAGGCCTTCACCTCGTCCAACACCCTGCGCTACGAGGGGCGCGTCGAGGACGTCACCGTCACCGCCGGCGCCACGGGGCTGGTGACCCTCACCCTGCAGGATGTCTCCGCCCCACCGCCCTTCACCAACGAGGCGCCCATCCTCGACTCCCTGTTGGCCACGCCCACCACCGTGGCCCCGGGGGGCAGCGTCACCCTGACGGCCACGGCGCATGATCCCAACGCGGGTGACACCGTGAGCTTCTCCTGGGCGGCTCCCTCGGGCAGCTTCTCCGCGCCCACCTCGGCCAATACCACCTGGACGGCACCCACCCTGCAGGGCCCGGTGACCCTGGTGCTCACGGTGAGCGACTCGCGCGGCGCGACCCTGTCGGTGAACCTGACCTTGAATGTCTCCGCGGGCAGTGGCGCGAGCACCGTGAAGGCGGATTTCAACGTCGCGCCCAAGGTGGTGACCCTGACGTCCACCCAGTCCTATCTGAACGTGGGCGTGCAGACGGCGCTGTCCACCTTGGCCACCGACGCGGACGGTGACCCGCTCAGCTATCAGTGGAGCGCCACCTGCGCGGGCAGCTTCACGGGCGCGAGCACCGCCACCGCGACCTTCACGCCCTCGGCCCAGCCCACGGGGGCGTGCAACAACTGCCAGCTGAACGTGGTGGTGAAGGACGGCCGCGGGGGACAGAACACGGGCAGCTTGATGCTGTGCGTGTCCAAGGACGCCGTCGTGCGTGCACCGCCGACCATTACCCGCGCCACCCAGTCGAGCCAGACGGCCACGGCCGGCCAGGTGCTCACCTTCGAGGTGAACGCCACGGATCCCGCGGGCCTGGCCCTGAGCTTCACCTGGGCGGCCAACGTGGGCACGAGCGGCACCCCGAGCACGGGGGCCAGCGGCAGCATCCTCACCTGGACGGCGCCCTCGTGTCTCAACACGGGCGTCACCCCGACTCTCGTCGCCACGGTGGGCAACACCCTGGGCCTGAAGGCGACCCAGAGCTTCACGGTGACGGGACTGCCGGCGTGCCCCTCGGCCTTCTGGGCCGCGGCGAACTCCATGTTCAACGCCCGCACCGGACACGTGGCGGTCCTGCTGGGCAATGGCAAGGTGCTCGTCCCGGGGGGACGCAACAACATCTTGGGCCACATGGCGAACTCGGAGCTGTACGACCCGACCGCGGGCACCTGGAGCTCTGTCAGCCCCATGCCTTCGGATCGCTCCCGACATGCGGCGGTCCTGCTGGGCAATGGCAAGGTGCTCGTCTCGGGGGGAAGCAACAGCACGGGCTATCCGGCGGCGTCGATGCTGTACGACCCGGCCACGAGCAGTTGGAGCACCTCCGGCTCCATGTTCTCCCCGCGCTACCAGCACACGGCGACGGTGCTCTCCAATGGCAAGGTGCTCGCCGCGGGGGGATGGAACTCCAGTGGCCTTACGTCGGCGACGGAGCTGTACGACCCGGCCACGGGCACCTGGGCCTCGAGCGGCTTCATGGTCGTCTCGCGCGATGTCCATACGGCGACGCTGCTCTCCAATGGCAAGGTGCTCGTCGCGGGGGGGAGCAACAACGTCAGCTACCAGGCGACGGCGGAGCTGTATGACCCTGCCACGGGCACCTGGAGCGCCACCGGCTCCATGACCTCGGCGCGCGGCTATCACGCGGCGACGCTGCTGCCCAATGGCAAGGTGCTCGTCACGGGGGGCGCGGGCAGTAGTGTCCTGGCGACGGCGGAGCTGTATGACCCGGCCACGGGCACCTGGAGCGTCACCGGCTCCATGTCCGCGCCGCGCAACTCCCACACGACGACGCTGCTGGCCAATGGCAAGGTGCTCGCCACGGGGGGATGCTGCACCAGTGGCGCCGGCCTGGCGACGGCGGAGCTGTATGACCCGGCCACGGGCACCTGGAGCGCCACCGGCTCCATGGTCCAACGGCGCCTCGAGCACACGGCGACGCTGCTGGCCAATGGCAAGGTGCTCGTCCTGGGGGGATTCTCCGCCCTCGAAACCAATGCCGAGCTGCGGGCGGCGGACCTGTATACCCCCTGAATCCCAACCGGCTCGGGTGCCTGAGGTGGCGGCGGGGCTTTCCCCGCCGCTCACTGGAGGGCGAGGGGCGTCAGTCCGCGCCCTTGATGCAGGCCACGGGCTTGAGGCGCCTGGCCCCTTTCGCCAGGTTCGCCATCTCCACTGTCTCCAGCACGTCGTCGAGATTCTTGTAGCAGGGCCCCGACTCGTCCAGCGGCGTCACCCGCGTGTTGAGGAGGATGCCCGACTCGGTAGCCATGCATCTCAAGCAGACACACGCCAGCCCCGCCCAGCCGCCTTCCCAGGCGGGACGCGGCAGGGGCCTGGCCCTCTTGGCCCTGGCGGCTTGACCTTCAACACCTCGCGGCCTGGAGTGGCGGCAGATGCGCGCGACCCATGCCGTGACCGAAGAGCTCAGACGCACCCTGAAGGCGCGGAGTGACCCTCGCCTCGCCGAGGCGACGCGCCGCTACTTCCCCACGGACATCCGTGCCCTTGGGGTCCGCAACGCGGAGGTGCGGCGCATCGCTGATGCGTTCATCCAGGAGAGGGGCCTGTCGCCCGAGGACCGCCTGGCGGTGACCGAGGCGCTGCTCGCCCGGGCGACCCATCACGAGGAGGTGCTCCTGGGGTTCGCCGTGGTCCGCAAGGTGGTCGGGCGCTCGTTCGACGAGTCGCTGCTGGACCGCTTCCGGTACTGGTTGGAGCACTCCGTCTGGAATTGGGCCCAGTGCGACGACCTGTGTCTGACGGTGCTCTATCCGTTCTTCCTCACCCGGACGCCCGCGCTTACCCGAATCCAGCACTGGACCAGCTCCCGTTCCCCCTGGTGTCGGAGGGCGGCGAACGTCGCGCTCGTGAAGTTCGTGAGCCGCAGGATTCGATCCTCCAGGTACATGCTGCCCCTCGAAGTGATTCTCGGAAATGCACACCGGTTGCTATTGGACCCAGAGCCGTATGTGCAGAAGAGCGTGGGGTGGCTGCTGAAGGCCGCGGCGGACCACCACCGGGAGGCGGTGGTGGCGTTCATCCAGGAGAACATCTCCAGGATGCAGCGGGACACCCTGCGCTATGCCATTGAACGGCTGGAGCCGGAGCAACGGAAGGCGCTGCTGGCGCTGGAGTACAAGACATCCTGAACTCGCGGCGCGTCCTCGATGCCTCGGCAGGTGCGTGACTGCCTGAACGGTCCGGACAAGGTCCGGCTGCTGATACTTCCCTTGACCGAGCCAGGGGCTGTCTGCGGTTGCAGGAGCGTGCCCGCGTCACCGTGAGGGATAGCTTTCCTGGTTCTGCCGCCGCTGCTGCTCCTGCTGGCGCTGCTGCTCCTCATACTTCGCATTGCTCTCCGCTTCGGCGGCTCGGCTCTTCTCCAGGGCCTCGGAGGCGTCACGCGCGACGATGGGCGCGAGCTCTTCCAGTCCCGCGACCAGGACCGGGAAGGGCACCGCTTCCGTGTCCACCAGGATGGACCATTCGTCCTTCACCGATGAGCGTTCCGCCTTGAACGAGAGTGCGTCATGCGACCACTGCTCGGGGAGCACCACCTTCGCGCTCCTGGGAACGAGGCCCTTCGCATCGCAGGACGTGATGAAGACGTTTCGCCGGTGCATCTGCCGGTGATGGGATCGGGGCCACTGGTTGTATTCGATGACACACGCATCGACCGTGCGCAGTTGGGCCTGCACCGAAGCGAGCGCCTTCCGGTTTCCGACGTCGGTCTTGCCCGCGCCGTTGCCGAGCAGCTTCAACGCCGCGAAGACGCCGCCACCCATCGCCAGTACCACGCAGCCGAGCATGAGGAGGATCCTGGCCCCACCCGACTTCGAAGCAGCTTTCTGACTCATGGCGCGACATCCTAGCAGTGCGCGCCTTCGCGGGGAGCAAGCCGTGGTAGGTGGCTTCGCTTCAGACCTTCCCTTCCGATACGGAGCGAGTCATGCGAAGCCTCATCCCCTGGGTCCTGGTGTTGTTCTCCGCGACGGCCCTTGCCGCGGAGACGCGGCTGGTCGTGAGGGCTCGCGCCCGGGACGGCAAGTTCATCGGGACGTCCATGGGGGGCGTGCGCGTGGTGCTCCGGGATGGTCAAACCGGCCAGATGCTGGCCAGCGGCGTCACCGCCGGCTCGACAGGCAACACGCAGACGCTGATGAAGCAGCCCCAGGTGCGGGGCGCACCGCTCGCGGATGAGGCCTCCGCGAAGTTCACGGCCACCCTGGACCTCGCCGAGCCGCGGCTGGTGACGGTGGAGGTGTCCGGGCCTCTTGCTCAGCGGCAGGCGCTCGCGACCAGCACGACCCAGCTCTGGCTGCTGCCCGGCAAGCACATCGAGGGCGATGGCCTCATCCTGGAGCTGCCTGGCTTCGTGGTGGATGTGCTGACGCCCTCCGCTCACGAGTTCGTCAAGCTCGCGAAAGACAAGAAGCTCACCCTGCCTCTTCGCGCCAACCTCGTCCTCATGTGTGGCTGCCCGACAGAGCCCCAGGGGCTCTGGGATTCCACTCGGTATGAGTTGCAGGCCACGGTGAAGCACAATGGAAAGCCGCTCACCCAGCTCCCCCTGAAGTACGC
The DNA here is from genome assembly GCF_003612075.1 of Corallococcus sp. CA041A. NCBI lineage: Bacteria > Pseudomonadati > Myxococcota > Myxococcia > Myxococcales > Myxococcaceae > Corallococcus > Corallococcus sp. CA041A. Next base: position 70,117 of record NZ_RAWF01000011.1, on the reverse strand, counting down.
CGGGAAGACCAGCACCTTCGAGGCAGAGCTCTCCGTCCAGCAGCAGGGCGCATACGAAGTCACGGTGACTGCGTACGACCCCGTCACCGGCAACACCGGAGTGGACTCCACCACGTTCATTGTCGAGGGGTGATGAGTTTGGAGATGCGTCAAGACAGGCATGGGGCGTCTTGATGCGGATGGCTCATGGGGGCATGGCGAGCTTCTCCCTCCTGAAGTTCCTGATGGGTCAGTCCTGCTGGCGCTTCCACTCGTCGTACAGTCCATGCTCGTCCGCCGGGCGCAGCGCCCGCAGCGGGAGGGACTGGGCTTGGGGCCCGCGAGCCAACTGCGCGTAGATTGGCGCCGTGGAGAGGCCGAAGGCTTCGCCCTCCTCGTTGGAGTAGGCGAAGTAGGCGCCCTGGATACCGCACAGGTGCATGGCGGCCAGACACATCGGACAGGGATGACCGCTGGCGTAGATGATGCAGCCACTCAGGCCGGCGCTGCCGAGGCTCTGGCTTGCATTGCGAATGGCCAGAAGCTCGGCGTGGGCGGTGGGATCCTTCGTTTGAATGACCTCGTTGACCGCGCGCGAGATCACCCGACCGTCGCGCACGAGCACGGCCCCGAACGGACGGCCACCCGACTCAACATTGGCGCGAGCCAGGGCGATGGCCTCGCGCATGAATTCTTCGGTGGACGGCTCCATCAGAGACCTCCGGCTGCGACGAGCAGCACACCGTGGCACGTGATTTCGGTTCAGCGAGGGCCTCTGCCCTCATTCACCCGCAGGACCAGGTGCCCGCAGTCCCGCAGATGCACAGGCCAGGAATCTGCTGGCCCGACTGGTTGTGGTAGCAGCTCTTCCGTGCACGCGGGGGCGCGCACGCGTAGCCCTCGAACACGGTGCAGTCCGGGATGACGATGGACGCTTCGGCTTGCGATACATGCTCCGCCGCGGGCGCGCCCCCCGGAGGACAGTTCGCCTTGCACGCGTTGAGCGCGTAGCCACACAGAACCTTGCCGGGGCCGTTGCCAGCGTTCTCCACCATGCACTGGTGGTACTCCGCCTGGCACTCGCTCAGGCACGACGCTTCCTGCACCCCTCTGGCGTCCGCCGCCGACTCCGGCTCCGAGCCACCGCATGCGGCCAGCAGCCCGGCCAACAGAACCGTCCCGAAAAATCCTCGCATGACGTCTCCCTGGTTGTACGGCCTCGCCAGGATATCGCGTCTTCCAGCGCCGTGGCTTCCTTCGCACCCTCATCGCCGTGCCACGCTCCACGACGTGCTGCGCAAGAACGGGCGACCCCGCCCTTCAGCCGGTCCTCACGGAGCTGCCTCCTGGCGAAGCCTCCGCGCGAAGAAGGACAGGATTTCGTCTCGCGCCGCGAGGGTCGGCTCTCCGGCCGCGTCGATGAGGTGCGCGGTCACGACGCTGTGCGCACCGCCGACGATGCGCTCGAAGAAGGGTGGGGGCCTGGAGTTCGCGGCCGACGACGGCAGCACCCTGGGGTGGAAGCGGGGCCCAAGCGCTTCGGCGTAGGCGGCGAAGCGCTGGGCCGTGCAGAAGCGATCGCCGTCGAAGCGGTACGCGAGCACCGTCAGGTCTTCACGCTCGAGCCGCTCCTTCACGGCCGCGGCTTCTTCGGGGGCGATTTGAATCGCTCCCGGAGTGTCGAGCGGCAGCGAGGGCTGGCACAGGACGGGCGCCAGCACCGCGGGCTCGAGCATCAGGCTGAGCGCGAAGTTGCCGGTGAAGCACATTCCGATGGCGCCGACGCCGGGGCCTCCACATTCCTGGTGCGCGAGGCTCGCGAGCGCACGCAGCCACTGCGTCACAGGGCTTGACGCATTCGCCGCGAACGCGCGGAACTCCGCGCTCACGCAGGCCTTCTTCATCACGGCGAGCCCCGCCTCCGCCTGCGGATAGGCCCCATCCCTCCCGAACAACGACGGCATGTAGACCGTGAAGCCGGCATCCCGGACCCAACGTGCGAAGCGCGCGACGTGAGGGCTGATGCCAGGCATCTCGGCCATGACGATGACCGCGGGACCTCGACCGGCGACGTAGACGGTGCGCGGGGTCGCCTGAAGCGTGATGGCGCGCCGCTCGAAGTCATCCAGGGGATCGTCGGCGGTGGGCTCGGGGGCGGGAGGAGTCATGCCCGGACGATGCGGGAAACCCTCTCCGGTGAGCCAGTGGCGACGTTGACAGCTTTCGGTCTACCCTTGCCAGGAATGATTTGGCATGTCGTGCTGGATGGCGTGGCCGAGGGCCCGCTGGGTGTCGGCCTCGACGTGGTCAACACGGCCGCGCGCCTGCTGGAGTCAGGCCTTGTCCCAAGCGCTCCACGAGGAGCGAACCCACTGCGTCAACGCGTGGTGTCGCTGGATGGCCGCCCGGTCCGCTCCGGCACGGGACGCTCCGTCTGCGTGGACGGTGCGCTCAGCCTGCGAAGCGTGAAGGCGGGAGATGTGCTGCTGGTGCCCGGACTCTCCGCGGCCACCGAGCGCGCCGTCGAACAGTTGCTCTCCCGCGCCGACACCGCGCGCGGCATGGAGCTGCTCGCGCGAGCGGCGGCGAAGGGGGCGATGGTCGCTGCTTCGTGCTCGGCGACCTTCGTCCTGGCGGCGGCGGGGCTCCTCGCGGGACGGGACGCGACGACGACCTGGTGGCTGGTGCCCGCGTTCGTGCGCCGCTTCCCCCAGGTCACCGTCCGCGCGGACCGGATGGTCATCGAAAGTGACGGGGTCCTCACCGCGGGATCGGCCTTCGCGCACGCCGACTTGATGCTGGCCATCGTCGCGCGCGTCGCCAGCCCGTCACTGGCGCACCTGGTGGCTCGCTACCTCGTGCTCGACGAGCGCGTTTCGCAGGCCCGATACATGGTGATGGAGCATCTGCGCGTCTCGGACCCGGTGCTGCGCTCGGTCGAACGGTTCATCACCGCGAACCTCGGCCGGCAGTTGACGCTGGCGGAGCTCGCACGCGCCGCCGCCACGTCACCGCGCACGCTCGCGCGGCGGGTCCAGGCTGGCCTGGGCATGACGCCGCTCGAGTTCGTGCAGCGGGTCCGCGTGGCGCATGCCTCCCACCTCCTGGAGACGACCCGGGACTCGGTCGATGACGTCGCCGCCCGGGTGGGCTACGCCGACGCGGCTGCCTTTCGACGCGTGTACCGGCGGTACGCCGGCGAGAGCCCCCGCGGCAGACGGCCGAGGGGCTCCCGTCAGGGATGAGCTCCGAGCCAGTGAATCCGGCTCAGTTCGTCACCTTGGCCGTGCCCATGAGCGCGCGGTGATCGGAGCACGTCTCTCCGCGCAGGGTGGCCTCGATGTTGTTCCTCCCCGTCCAGTTGTACGAGAAGAACACGTAGTCGAGCTTCGAGTTCCACGGCTGGTTGCAGGCCGGGCTGTACTGACGTTTGGTCTCGCGGGGCGCCTTGAAGTCCGCGTCGATGAACGGGTCACCGTTGCCCAGGTGGTTCAACGTCTGGATGACGTGCGAGCTGGGCGCCGCGTTGAAGTCTCCGCCGACGATGACCCGGTAACCCGAGTTCATCCAGCTGGTCGCCCAGGAGCGGATTGTATTGGCTTGAGCCAGCCGCGTGTTGTCGTCCGGGCCCGAGCCAGCGATGAGATGGGTGCTGCAAGCCCGGAAGGCCCGGCCCTGCTTGGTGAAGTCGATGCAGATCATCCCGTGGCCTGAGTTCCCGGGGAGGTCGAGGTTGTATTGCACGGAGGGGCCGTACTCCGTCCGCACGGCGATCAGGTTGCCGTGGTTGAGCGCCCCGCCGACGCCCCCACAAGCCGCCTTGTACTTGGTGGGGTAGAACGCGGCCCAATAGCCCCGGGGATGGTTGGCGTTCCAGAACGCACTTGCCTGCGTCTGGCAGACCTCCTGGAGGGCGACCACGTCGGGTTGATTGGCGCCGCCCATCAAGGAGTTCACCAGGTCGATGGCGCCCGTGCCGCCCCCGTAGGCGAGCTCTCCCGCGATGTTGTGGCTGATCGCGACGATGTAGCCGGGGTTGACCAACGCAGCCGACTCCTGCGCCTCGCGGGACTCGGCCGGGGCCGAAGCCTCGCTCGCCAGCGCGACGAAGGGGGCGCATCGTCGGCGGCGCAGCCGCAGCCGATAAAGACGAGCGCAAGGGTGGCACTCCTCAATCGATTCATGGCGTTCAGATTACCCCCTCGCGCAACGGCTCACCCCGTGGATGGCTCCCGGGTGGCCTTGAGTCCAACCGGGAGCCCGCCCGGTCACGTCAGGGCGTCCTGTCGAAGTGGGCCTCCAGCTTCACGTCCGAGTAGGGCGTGCAGGCCACGAGCATGAGGTAGTAGTAGGCGCCAGTGGTGGGGGAGGGGACTTCCACCGTCTCGTCATTGCCTGGGAGATAGGGCCGGTAGTCATACACGGTCTGCGAGGGCCAGGTGCCGCCGCGGACATACAGGTCCGCGTTGCCCGTGCCGCCGCTTGCCACGAAGCGCAGGTTGCGCGCGCCGGGAGGCACATAGAGATAGAAGTAGAGCAGCGTGCCGGTGGAGGCCAACGGGCCCCGGTAGCAGTTGTTGTCGAGCTGCTGGGGGTTGGACGCCGTGCAGGCAGGAGTCGGCCCGGGGCCGGAGCCAGGGGGCACGCAGACACTCGGGTCCGCGGCCCTCGCGACGCAGTCAATCCACTGGTGGAACTCCGTGTCGTTCGCCGTGCCCAGCGCATCCAGGGACTGGCGATAGTGGGTGTAATTGCCCGCGCGGAACTGGTTGAGGAAGGTGTCCACCTGATCCGCGTGCCGCTCGAACATGAACCGCGTGGACAGATAGCCCCACGAGTACACGCGGTCGGCGCTGCTGCTGTAGTTGTTGCGCAGGACCTCGCTGAGCTGGAAGGCCTTGCTCTTGCCCAGCGTCACCGCGCTGGCGTTGTCGTTCTTCTTGGAGATGTATTCGGCCAGGCCCTCGATCCACCAGACGGTGGGCTGGCTGGTGCTCGTGTTGAAGTCACCCTTCATGTTGTAGCGGCCATCCAGGTAATGGACGTATTCGTGGCGCAGGTTCCAGACTTCGAAGGTGGGCCGCAGCCACTCCGCCTCGTAGGAGATGAAGCGGGCCTGGTTGCCGGAGGCGGCGGGGTCCCCTTCCAGGTACATGCCGCCATTGTTGGTATTGATGCCAAACAGCACGCCAGCGTAGTTCTGATAGTCGAGGCTGCTGTCGAAGATGATCACCTCCAGGGACGTGTTGTTGTCGTTGGCCACCGGCACGCGGTTCGTCTTCAGCGTGTCGTGGAAGTACGTCTCCTGCGTGGCGAGCTGGTCGCAGCTCTGCGTGAGCTGTGTCGCCGTCATGTGCTGCGCGCGCATGCGCAGGGTGGCTCCACAGGTGTGGGTGATGCCGAGCACCGTCTGTTCCACCGTCCGGCGGAAGTCGCAGGTGCCGTAGTACGCGCAATTGGCTTTGTCGTAGAAGTCGACCATCTCCGCCGCGCCCACCCAGAGGCCCGCCGAGGGACCTGTCATCGAGTGGTTGTCGATGACCGCCTTCACCTTGGGGCGCGTCAGGGTCTGGAGCGGTCCGGAGTGTCTGAGGAAGCGGGCCAGTTCGCGCGCCGCGTTGACGGTGAGGTACTGGTTGGAGGTGCCCAGCAGGTGTTCGGTGCGGGTGATGAAGGACTCGAGCGACTGGAGGATGGACGTGTCCGCCTGCACGGCCGCCAGGAAGGCCGCGTTGGAATGGCTCCGGTAGAGGACCTGGTAGACGCTGTTGGTGGCGCCGCTCATGTAATAGGACGCCTCGGTGGAGGCGTTGAAGCGGTCCAGCAGGCCCCGGAGCGTGCCCAGGTGCTGGGCTGCCTCCACCGCGCTGTCGATGAGGATGACGAACTCCCGCAGCACCGCGCCGTGTGCGTCGTTGACGTCCGTGAAATGGGTATTGGCGACGAAGGCCGCGAGGGCCGGACGGATGGCGTCGCGCAGCGAGGCGCCGTAGCTGCCCACCGTGCCTGACTGGTAGAACTGGACGTAGTAGCCAGCGCGCAGGAACAGGATGAGCTGGAGTGTCTGCGCGGAGTTGTTGCCCGCGTACTGCTGGGCGCTGACGGTGAGCGCGTTGGCGATGGTGACCATCCGAGGGATGGGGGCCCCGTTGATGCGAAAGAAAAAGGGACGCGCCCGGGGCAGACTTCCCCGAGCGCATCCCTGGAGTGTTCCCTGCTTCGACCGCGCGCGGCTCAGCGCGTGGGACGGGAGGGGACGCGGGTCGCGCCCGGGGAGGCCACGTCCAGCCGGCCGTACAGGCCCTGGCTCTCCTCCGCCGGACCCGCGGTGAAGAACAGCGTGCGGGTGGGCTGGTTCATGAGGCCGTTGCCAAACGCGAGCGCCCAGAGGCCGTCGATGACGATCGGCTTCCCGTTGGTGCCCTGGAGCTGGGCATCCAGGGTGCCCGTCACGGTGTCGAAGGCGTTGATGGTGCCGTCGCCAAAGTTGCCCACCAGCAGGCGCCCGGCGAACCGCCCGAAGCTGGCCGGCGCCACGGCCATGCCCCACGGCGCGTTCAGGCTGCCCGCGGAGATGAGCCGGCGGATCAGGTTCCCGTTTGAATCGAAGACGTTGACGTAGCCCAGGCCCGCGCCGTGCACGTCGTCCTTGCGCTCATCGTCCTGCTGCGCATAGCTCACGTAGAGGTCGCCGTTGATGTTCTGGATGCCGAACGGCGCGAAGCCGGCAGGCAGGTTCGGGTCCGTGAAGTTCCCGCTCAGCGTGGCGGGCGCGAAATTGCTGTCGAAGACGTCCACCTTTCCGTTGTGGAAGTCGGTCGCGTAGAGATAGGCGGCGGTGCCATTGTTCGCCAGGGCGACGCCCTTGTAGATCGCGTTGCTGCCGGAGTTGTCCACCGTGAGGATGGCATTGGCTGGGGCCGCCAGCGGAGACCAGCCAGCCACGACGCCCTGCTCCGTCACGAAGATGAAGCGAGCAGCCCCACTGGCGCTTCCCGAGGTGACCACGAAGCCCTCGGAGCCGTTGAAGACGACGCCCGTGGGGCTCGACGGAGCCGTGGCTCCCGTGGGCACCGGGATGGTGACCACGAGCGACTGCGCGTTCCCATCGCCGTCATAGAGGGTTGACACCCCTGTCCCATTGTCGGCGACCCAGGCGGCGCCGAACGGGTTGAAGGCAAGCCCCCAGCTGTTGATCAGATTGGGATCCGGATGCTCCGCGGCCACGCTGCCATCGGAGACAAGGTTCCTCTGGGTGTACGTGTTGGGAAGCCCGCCCGGTGCCTGGGCGATGGCTGCTCCAGGCAGCGCCACCACGGCAAGCGACAATCCAAGCACATATCCCCCACACCGCCGCCCCAGTTCGCGAATCGACGTTGTCTTCATGATTCCCCCCTTGAGCTATCGCGCTGCTGTGACCTTCTCGTCTGGCTGAAACCTGAGAAGAGGGGCACTCCACCGCAACAGGCCCTTTTGAGCAGGGAAATGACCGCCAGTGCTTATTGCCCGGCTTCCAACGCGTCATCCGACCCCGGGCTGGGCGCTATCCGCCGCGGCCTACGTTGCTCACCGTGGCCGCGTGACACGCGAGCAGGTCCGGGATGTTGCTGTGGACGCTTGAAGCAATCTTGCCGTGGAACTGCTGCCACCGGGTCGGCGGCACATGGAAGATGCGCGGGTCGCCGCCGGTGGACTGGTCGTAGAGGATGGCGCCCACCTCTCCCGCTCCGTAGGGAGGCGCCCCGCCGACACCGTCGAAGTCCCAGATCTCCCGCAGGTACCGGGACAGGCCGGGGGCTCGCGCCCGGATGTTCCGCATCAGGCCACGGCCAAAGCTGAAGTCGGAGAGCACCACGTCCTTCAGCACCACGGGAAAGGGGTCGGTGCGTTGCAGCGCTTCCGCCCTCACCTCCGTCAGGATGTCCAGGACGATGTCCTTCCAGTTCGCACCGAAGAGGCCCGTGCTCGAGTACGACGCGTTGTTGAAGAAGGGGACGATCGCGACCTGGTCGGAGCCGGCGATGGCGAACTGGGCCCCCATCATCTGCGCGTAGCGGAACAGGCGCGGCCACGAACCCGCGCGCGTCGGGTAGTCCCGGTCCGTCATCCCGGCGGTCCCCGGGCTGGGGTGACAGAAGATGTTCACGGAATCGAAGGACTGGATGCCCTTGCGAAAGCTCACGCCAAACCAGTTCGGCGCCTCGGCACCCTCGATCTCGAAGGACATGACGTGCACCGCGAACTTCTTGAACAGGAACTCAAGAGGCGTGCTCGCGTGACTGTTGCCCACGCTCAACGGAGACACGACGTGTCGTGCGTCCTCGATGAGGCCGGTCCCGCCGTGCTTGACGTCCCCCGCCGTGAGCGCGGGAAACGGCTTGGAGATCAGCTTGTATTTTCCCATGGTGGTCGTGGGCTACCCGTAGGGCGTCTCTTCATGGCGCTTGAACGGGTACGCCAGCTGGCCCAGGTAGGTCTCCGGCGGCTGGAACTTCGTGGTGCCGTACTTCGAGGGCCAGTGGGACGGCATGTGCGCGGTGCCGAAGATGACGTCGATGAACGACAGGAAGACAGCGAAGTTCTTGTCGATGCCTTCGTCATCGGACGTGTGGTGCCAGTGGTGGAACTCCGGCGTCGCGAAGATCCAGCGCAGGTACGGCCAGCGGTGGTTGACGTTGGCGTGGATGTACACCGCGTGGAAGGACACGAACACGAGGTAGCCGTAGATGGCGGACGGGTGGAAGCCCAGCAGGAACACCGGCACGAAGCCCGCGAAGCGGTTGACCAGGATGTCCACCAGGTGGCTGCGCGAGCTGGCCAGCCAGTCCATCTGCAGCGTCGAGTGGTGGATGGCGTGGAAGCTCCACATCCACCCGACGGTGTGGAAGGCCCGGTGCACCCAGTAGCTCACCAGGTCGATGACCAGCAGGATTTCGAAGAACTGCAACCAGATGGGCTGCGCGGCGACGTGCGCCTGGAAGTCGAGCTTCACGGCCCAGGACAGGAACACCTGCACGGGGATGAGCACCGCGAAGGAGATGAGCTGCACGCCCACGTGGCTGACGAAGAAGTGCTTGAGGTCGGTCTGCCAGCCGACGCGGAAGATCTTCTGTTCGTTCAGCGCCCACAGTCGCTCCATGGGGATGAACACCAGCCCCAGCACCAGCAGGTCCAACGCGAAGAAGTCCAGGCCCGCGCTCATCGAGCGCTGCGTGTGCGTCAGGGGCTCCGCCTCGCTGCCTCCCAGAAGCAACGCCACCAGCGCCAGCACCATGGCGATGCCGCCGTGCGCCTTGGAGCGCAGGGTCATCACGCTGAAGGTGCCCAGCAGGAAGGTGGCGATGATGGACACCTGGAGGATGCCCCGGAAGATCTCCAGGTGCTCCACGTAGAAGGCCCGGCCATCGTTGGACACGAGCACGTGAGGGAACAGGAAGCAGAACTCAGCGACCACGCAGAGCACGCCCAACAACCCGCCGGTGACACCGGCGCGTTTGCCCAGGTCGATGCGCCGGGCGGGAGCAAGAAGCATTTCCAAGGAAGACCGTCCAGAAGGAGTGCGGCGAGGCATGAGCCTACACCACCCGGGTGGCGGCGCAGGCCCTCCGGCGGACTCGCGCGTTGCTGTTCGCATCCCAATGCGTCAAGAGGGGCGGCATGGACCTCACGCTGCGGGACGAAGTGAACAGGCTCCTTTCGCCCGACATGAACATCACGGGTCTGGGTGACGTCAGCGTGGATTGGCAGTCGCAGGGCGCCGGAGTCCAGGCCCGCTTTCCGGACCTCCACGGAATCAGGCAGGAGATCAGCTACATGTCCCTGTCAGAGGCGAAGCAGGCGGGAATCACCCTGTATGGTGATGCCTCGTTTTCCATCGACGCATACCCGGTGGAGCGCTTTCAAGGCTTCGCGCATTTCGTGGCCGCGGTGATTGTCCAGGAGGTCCGCCGAAGTCACTGCCTGCAAGCTCCTGTCGACTGGCAACGAGCAGTTGTATGCGCTGGATTGCAGTGGCCGCTACGGCACCCTCTTCTTGCAGACGTCGTAGGCCCCTGCTGCCTGCTATCGTGGACGCATGAAGACCGTGGATGAATGGAAGGCAACGCTGCGGGCCGCGATGAAGGAGGCCCTGCGCAACCGGAACGCGCCCGCTTCGGCGGTGCTTCGGGAAACGCTCGCCGCCATCGACAATGCCGAGGCGCCCGACGTGAGCGTCGCTCCTGCTCCGGTCTCTGGCGGCATCGCCGGTGGCGTGAGCGGGCTCGGCAGTGGAGAGGTGGCCCGGTTGCTGTTGTCGCCGGAGGCGGTGGATGCGCTCGTCCAGCGTGAAGTCCAGGAGCGTCGTGACGCGGTGGCGCTCTACACCCGACTTGGCAAGCATGAAGAGGCCCGGACGCTCCAGGCGCAAGTGGATGTGCTGCTGGCGCTTTGAGCGCTGCCGGTCAGCCAGCGGAGCCCCTGGATGACTCGCGGTAGGCGGCCGGCGTCTGCTCGTGGTGCCGCCTGAAGAGCGCGGTGAACGTGGCGGCGTCCTCGTAGCCCACCCGGTGAGCAACCTGTGAGACGGCTTCGTCGCTGGCGTTCAGCAACTCCCGCGCCCGAGCCAGACGGACCTCCGTGAGGTACGCCAACAGCGTTCGCCCTGTCGCTTCCATGTCTCGCGCGGTCACGAGCCTACCCGTGACAGAGATGCGCAGGTCGCTCGTCCAGTCGACCCCGGGATACTGATGCCGGCAGCGTCCAGGCTGGCCCGGTGGGTCGTGGCCGTATGGCCATGGATCAGGCCTGTCTCCGCGAGCTGGTGGAGCGCGGTCCAGGGACCGCTCGCGTCCGCCTCCCGGTGTCCTCTCGCCGGTTGAACGGGCTTGGGACGCCGCACGGCGCCTTGATCTTCGCGCTGGCCGACATCGCTTTCGCCACGGCTTGCAACTCGCATGGTTAGACAGCCATCGGCATCCAGGCCAACATCACGTACCTGACCGCGGCGAATGACAGTCCCCTGGAGGCGACAGCCCGCGAGCTTTCACGCGGCAGGAAGCTGGCCACGTATGAAGTGCGCGTGCTCGACTCCGGGGAGCGGCAGGTCGCGGCCTTCCAGGCGACTGCGTATCTGAGGTGAAGAGGTGACCTCGGCTGGAGTTGGGATGAACGAACGTGCGAGATTCATCCGGAACTCCTTTCACGAGGTGAGGACCCCATGAAGCAACTGCTGGCAGTGGCTGCGTTCCTGGCGTCGGGTCTGGTTGCGTGCGGAGGCGATTCCAGGCTGGAAGGCACCGGCAACGAAGGACAGCTGCCTTCGGTGGTCTCGGATTCAGGAGGCTCAGTGAAGGCGAGCGCCTGCACCCAGCATTACGTCCCCAGGCTCACCACCTATTGGACCTCACTCCCCATGCAAGCCGATGGGCAGGTCGGTGAGTGCGAGCTGGATGCGTCCTGCTATCCCACCTGCTGGGGCGTGGAGAGCGCCTATCCCGTCTATAGCGACTACTTCTACTGCACGCATTGTCCCTGAGGCCCTCGCTCCCGCTGCACAGCGCGGGAGCGTTTGGCCTACCTCGCCTGGGCGCGTGGAGGCTGCAACGCCAGCACGGACGGCACGAAGTCGGGCGCGGCCAGGCGCAGGAGCCCCATCCCGATGCCGGCAAGTCCCAGCATCAATCCTGGCGCCTCGGTGAACCTCGGCAGGCCGCAACGCCACGCTCCGTCCCGGCCCTGAGCCAGCACCCGCGCGGCCCGCGAGCGCGCGGTCTCTTTCCATGCCTCGTCGCCCAGCACCTCTCCCGCCAGGTGCAGCACCTCCAGGTTGCCTACGTCGCCGTGACAGAGGCAGTGGCTGCCGCCGAAGCCTTCGCGCTGCACGGTGGCGAGCCCCGCGCGAAGCTCGTCGCGCAGCCGCGCATCGTCCAGGTGGCGCAGCGACAACAGCCGGGCCAGGACGCCGCCCGCGGCTCCGTTGCACCAGGCTGTCATGAAGCCACCGGGCACCAGCGGCTCGCCTTCCTTCGACGTTCGCAAATCCTTCCAGTTGCCGCGCTCCGGGACGAACAGGGCCCGTTCGAAGGCCAATCCCTGGCGTGCGGCCTCCCGGTAGCGCTCGTCGCCGGTGAGCGTGGCCAATTCCAGCAGGGCCCAGACGAAGCCGGCCGCGCCGTGGGCCAGGCCTGTGAGCGCGCGCCCTGCGGCGGGCACCACCCACGCGCGTCCACCGTGTTCGGAGTCGCTCGCTGTCTGGAGCATCCGCTCCCCGCACTTGCGCGCCAGCCGGAGCGCCTCCTCGCTGCCGGTCTGTTGGTGGAGCCGCGTCAGCGCCAGCGCGGTCCCCGCGACGCCCGCGACCAGATCCAGCGCCGTGTCCGCGTCGATTCTCGCCTCCAGCGAACCCAGACCCGCGTGGACCTCGTCCAGCATCGCGGTGTCGCCCAGCGCCACGGCCAGATGGCTGAGGACGTAGATGTTCGCCGCGCGCCCCGTGAACACCCCCACGCCGGAAGGGTCCTGGGACTCGGGCGCGCGCCACTGCTCGCGTACCGGCACGGACGCCCTGCGCGCCAGCGCCGCGAAGTCCTCCCGGCCTGTCACCGCCGCCAGGTAGCCGTAGAAGAGCGCCACGCCCCCCACGCCGTCGAAGAGGTCCGTGCGCAGGGGAGTGAGCCCCCAGCGACGGCGCTCCAGGTCCTGGATGCCCACGCCAATCCAGCCGACGTCGTGGGCGCCCTGGATGGCTCGGGCCGCCAGCAGCTCGCCCAACTGCACCGCGCCGGCCAGGCACGCCTCGGCCGTGGCGGGCGGGGGCAGGGCATCCCCGGCGGCAGTGCCCGACGCGCGAGGCGACACGGTCTCCTGCTCCCGATCGAGCGTCACCAGCGACTGGCGGATCAGCGCCACCTGGCCGGCGCAGTCCTCGGGGCCCAGGTCTTCCAGCAACTGGCGCGAGCCCTCCAGGCCGGCGCGCGGCAGGTGATCCGGGATGCAGCGCCCCCGGCTGTCCCAGACGTGGCGGGACCCCGGTCGCGCCGTGAAGACGGGCACGTCCCCCAGCCGGAGGTCTTCGTGCTCGGAGGGCGTCAGCGTCGCCAGCGAAGGGCGCACGCGGACCTCCGCCCACAGCTTGTCGAGCAGCTGATCCCGGTCGAGCGCGTCGCGCAGGAAGTCCGGGTGCAGGCCCTCCTGGAGAAGGAAGCCGTAGCGCATCGTCGCCCGCGCGATGTGGCGCACCTCCACGTCGCGGAACCCCTCGAGTGTCCGCGCTACCTCCTCGCGATGCTGGAGAAGCAACGCGTAGGTCTCCTGGAAGCCCTCCTCGATGCACGCCCCGAACGCAGTGACGTCCACGGGCTGGCCCTCGAGCAGCGGGCGGTTGTGGGCCGCCGCCGTGGTCGGCTGCCGACGGACGACGTGCAGGGTGTCCCGCGCGCGGTCCTCCAGCGTGGGCGCGGCGTGGGGGAAGAGCTGGCCGGCCTCGCCGCCCAGGCCGCTCAGCTCCACGCCGGCCCGGCCCTCCCTGCCGAACATGAGCGTGGGCAGCAGGCCGCTGCTGAGCACGGACCGCTCAAGGAAGCGCGCGGCGCGGGACACCGCCGTGTCGTCAGCGCGTGGGGCGGGCAACTGGTGGAAGAGCCCCTCCAGGTCCACCAGGACGGGGAACTCTCCGGCGGCGAGGAGGTTGCCGGAGTGCAGGTCCACCCCGCGCAGCAGGTACAGCAGCGCCAGGTGGCTGCCCTGCCGCCAATAGAAGCGCGCCACGGCGTCGCGGTCGGTGCACCCTCCGGTCTCGACGTGCTCCACCCAGCCATGCGACTCGCGCGTCAGCACCTTCAGCCTGCGGTGCGGATGGCGCAGGCCCCAGCGCTCCAGCTGCTCCAGCAGGTCCTGGTAGCGGGCCTCGACCTCCAGCGACCGCGGCTTGTAGACAACCCGCAGGCCGGAGCGGAACGTCAGCAGCGCCACGCTACGGCCCTCGCGGTGCGGGTCTCCCGCGCCAGTGCGCGCCTCCACGAGCGGTCCTGGATCCACGTCCGCGCCGAGCACGGCCACCAGGGCCTTCCGGTCCTCCGCCAGGTGGGTCAGCAGCTCCAGGCTCGTCTGGATCCATCGCTCCAGGGACGTCACCAGGAGCCGCGCCAGCACCGGGTACTCCTCCAGGAACGCGGCGAGCCGGCCCGGGGCCTCCAGGTGGTGCAGCGCGAAGTGCTCGAAGCGCGCCTGGGGTGTTTCGCCCCGCAGTTCGCCGCGCAGCCGGGCCACGTTGAGCTCCAGCACCAGCGACCGGGTCGCGGTCTGCATCAGCCGCTGCTCCAGCGCGTCCACGAGCCAGGCTTCGGCGCGCGCGTCCAGCAATGCATCGGCGGCCAATCCGCTCCGGGTGGCCAGCGCATCAACGCCAGCCCGCAGCCGGCTCAGCCCCAGTTGGAGGAACCGGCGCGTCAGTGCGGGCACGCGCATCCGTGGGCCCGGATCCACGGGGGAGGGGAGGGCGACGTCGGCCGCGCGGTCCGACAGCACCTCTTCCAGGAGCGGCAGCCACGTCAGGGCTTCCGGCCGCGTCGTGCTTCCCGCGAGCCTGCGCACGAAGGACGCCGCGTCCAGCCCAACGCCGCGAAGCCGCTCGTCGAAGGACGCCTCATCCCCCAGCGTGCTGCGCCGCCACGCCTGGAGGCGCGACTCGGCTTGCTGGAGCGACGGGGCGGAAGGGTCCTCTCCCGCGGCCTCCCGCTCATGGAGGAAGGCAGCCCGCTCCCACGCACCCATCTTCGAGCCCTCTCGCATGCGCGCCCTGCACGTCCGTCTGGACCTGGAAAAAGACAGGCGCGAGGACCGGAGCCCCCGCGCCTCGAGTGAAACGGGTCGACTCCTCGTGGGAGCCGCCCGTCACACACCGTCCATCAGCACAGGGAGAACGTCAGGTTGGTGCAGATGTACTCACAGGAGTTGGTGGCGGTGAAACCGACGTCGATCCTGCCGCCGACCACGTCCATCAGCTCGGCCTCGCTCAGCTCGTTCAGCGTCGCGCCGGAGGGGTTCGCGGGCAGCTGGGTGCGCTGCTCGGCGGTGAGGCTCTCGCGGAACGACGGGTCCTTCCAGGCGCGGATGATCATGTCGGGGGTCATCATGTTGAGCCGCCTCCTTTTTTGACGGCCCACCCAGGCTAGCCCGCGAACTCCGGCTGCTTCAAACGTCCGCGGCCTTTTCATGTATCACCGGGTGATGCCGGTGTGAGTCGCGGGCGCCCCATTTCCCATGGCGCGTGGGAGGGAAATCACGCGTGGTGAAGAGCCATGCGCGAGACCCCTCCAGGACTACGTCTCGGGTGGGGCTTCGGGGGCTTTCTGCATCGACTCACGTGCGCGAACCCGCTCCTCGCGCTGCTTCTCGACCAGCGCTCGCGCCTTCTCCTTCTGCGGTTCCTCCAGGAGTGCTTCGACCTCGCCGTACGCCGCTGTCTCGTTGGCCTCCATCGCCTGGAGCAGGAGCTGTTGCCGCTTCAGTGCTTCTTCGCTCACGGGTTCGGGAGGTTGGGCTGGCGGCCTGTACGGAGGCCGGCCTCCGCGGCCCGCGGGGCCGACCCTGACAGGCATGGCTCCCGGCGGCGGATTGCCTCCCATGGGGGGCGTCCAGATGGCCCGGAGCTCTTCACGCAGGGGCCTGTTGGTCACGGTCAGCGCTTCGTCCCGCTGGCCTATCTTGATCAACTGGTCGGTGCTCAGCCCCAGCTCCTGATAGTTCTCGAGCAGCAACGCGAGGGGTGACTCGAAGAGGATCCTCGGGGGCGGCTGCCTTCTCTGCTCCACCGGGGGGGACGATGCGCAGGCAGTAACAAGGGCCACCAGCAACAACCACGGCGCGAGATGACGCGGCGACATCTGTCCTCCTTGGGGCGTGTGCCTTCTCTCTATTTTGATATCGCGTCCCATGGAAGGACCACGAGGTCCTGGTGTCAGCAGCACTGACGTAGAGTGCACGGGTGATGTCCCAGCCTGACGACTCCTCCGGCCTGAATGACGGCTACGTGTACCGCGAGCGGATTGGCGCCGCCTCCGTGGGGCGCACCACGCTCGCCCACCTGTCGGACAAGTACCGGCACTCCACCGAGGAGGAGTGGCGTGCGCGCTTCGTGCGCGGCGAGGTGCGACTGGACGGCCTCATCGCGACCGGCGACGAGGTGTTGCGGGCCCACCAGGAGCTCTGCTGGCACCGGCCGCCCTGGCGGGAACCGGAGGCGCCCGAAAGCTTCGAGTTGGTGTACGAGGACGCTTCGCTGCTCGCGGTCATCAAGCCGAGCGGGCTGCCGACGCTGCCCTCCGGCGGCTTCCTCAAGCGCACGCTGCTCTCGCTCGTGCGGCTGCGCTGGCCGGAGGCGTCCGCGCTGCACCGGCTGGGGCGGGCGACCTCGGGGCTGGTGCTCTTCTCCCGCACGCATGAAGCCGCCGCGAAGCTCTCAGGCAACTGGCGCGAGGGCGACGTGGAGAAGCGCTACCGGGCGCTCGCGGACGGGGTCGCGGCGCAGGAGTCCTATGACATCCACACGCCCATCGGGCTGGTGCCGCACCCCGTGCTGGGGGCGGTGCACGGGGCGACCGCGAAGGGCAAGCCGTCACACAGCCGCGCGGAGGTCCTGGAGCGGCGTGACGGACAGACCCTCTTCGAGGTGCGCATCCACACGGGCCGCCCCGAGCAGATTCGCATCCACCTGGCGGCCATCGGTCATCCGCTCACGGGAGATCCGATGTTCGCCTCGGGAGGTCTGCCCCGCGAGCACGCGCCCGGCCTGCCCGGAGATGGAGGCTACCTGCTCCACGCGGAGACGCTCGCGTTCACGCACCCCATGACGGCGGAGCGCCTGCGACTGTACGCCCCACCTCCGGCCGCGTTGAGGATGGCGTCGGAAGCCTGAGCCCCCACACGCAATGGCCTCAGTAGGAGCCCCACCGTGACGGAAGCGGGCCACTCCATTGCGTCTTGAGCCCCGGAGTCGTCAGCGGCGCGGTGCCACTGATGCGCATGATGCTGGAGCTCTCGTTGAGGCTGGACCAGTCCGCGGCGATGTTGCGGCAGTAGCGGTCTTTCGCGAAACCGGTGGTCATGTCGTGGATGCAGGGGGTGGCATCCCAGACGCGGTCCGCTTGAAGGCGCTGGACGGCGGCGACGATGGTCAAGGGCATCTCTCCAGAGGCTCGAACGAAGGGAACGCCATCGACAGGCACGCCCTTCGACGACAGCAGCTCGAAAGCCTTGCCGGAGTAGCTCAGCGTGCCAGGCATGCTGAAGTCCCAGGCACTGGCGCTGAAGGGCGCGGTCTGTCCACAGGATGCCGCGTTGCTGGGAGCGTCGGTGCAGGCGCCGCCGAGGTGAAGCACCAGCACTGCGCCCGTCTCCACCGTGTAGCCCTGGGGAAAGGTGAAGGCGAAGTCGGAGTTGGTGAGCTCCTGGAGGGAGATACCGGTCAGCGTCCCGCCGGTGACGGCCACCAGTTCGATGAGGTCCTGCGGGGCGTCTGGGTTGATCTCGGTGATGCGAAGCGAGGCTTCCGGCGGAGGCTCACCGCCATCCAGGGTGCCCGTATCCGAGTCCCCGGCATCCGGAGCGCCCGCGTCGCCGGAGCCCGCGTCGCCGGAGCCCGCGTCGTCGGACGTGCCTGCGTCCACGCCCGAGTCACCCGCACCTGCATCTGGCGAGGACGCCTGAACGCAGCGTTCCTCAACGCAGACGATGTCGGGGCCCCGGGACGCACAGTCCGCTGTTTCCGTGCACTCTGGGTCGGAGCAGGCGGAGACAAGCGGGAGCAGGGCAAGGGCTACGAGTCTCGGGCGGAGCATGGGGAGGACCTGGATGCGCGGTGGGGGGAGCGCGCTGAACATAGAAGAAATGGCAGCGCTGTTGGGGAGGGGAGCGCTGGCCCGGCTCCTGGCCGCCCGCCCCCTGGAGATGGAAAGTGGCGTCGCGCCCCGCCGAAGTACAATGCGGCACTGGTTACGACTCGCCTCCCCGTCCTTCGATCCTGCCCCTTTGAGCCCGTGCGAGCCGCCCCCCGCATGACTTCTGTGTGATGTCACGACGCACGACATGGATGATGGGCCTGGGCGCCCTGGTCTTCCTGGGGGCGCTCCTGCTCATCCGGTGGCACGGCGGCCGTGGAGCCTCGGCCGTGGCCCGGCCGGGAGCGGCTGTCTCACAGGAACTCGTGCCCCGCGTGATGGAGCCTGCGTCCCGCCGTGAGGGCTTCCTGGGCGTCATCGTCGCCAGCGGCAGCGTGGACGTGGCCGCCAGGCTGGAAGGCTCCCTCGAACGCGTGAACGCGCAGGTCGGAGACACCGTGCGCCAGGGCGCGGTCCTCGCCCAGCTGGACACGCGGGCCCTCCAGCGCGAGTTGGCGGTGGCGCAGGCGTCGCTCCAGGCAGGGGAGGCGGAGCAGCACATCGCCTCCATCGCGCTCACGGAGATGCAGGAGCGGCTCCAGCGCCGCTCCGACCCGCAGCAGCGCGCCCTGGGGGCCCTCTCCGAGGAGGAGCTGGCCACCGCACGCTTCCAGGAGCAGACCGCCGTGGCCCGCCTGCGCGCCGCGGAGGCGATGGTGGCGGAGCGCAAGGCGCGCGTGGCGCAGATTGCCCAGAAGATCTCCGATGCCTCCGTCCTCGCGCCTTTCGACGGGCAGGTCGCGAACCGCTACCTCGACACCGGGGCGATGGTGGCTCCCGGCCGCGCCGTCTTCCACCTCATCCGCTCCGGAGCACAGCAGGTGCGCTTCGCCATTCCGGAGGACCAGGCGGCGAGCCTTTCCGTGGGCACGCGGCTGTCCGTGGAGGTGCCGTCCCTGGGGCAGGTCCTGGAGGGGAGGGTGGAGAACCTGGCACCGGAAGTAGACGCGGCCTCGCGCATGCTCCTGGCCATCGCGAGCGTGCCGCGCGAGGGCCATGCTCCGGTGCCCTCGGGTGTCGTGGTGCGGGTGTTCGTCCAGAAGGACGCCGCTTCCCAGGCGGTCACGCCATGACGTCCAGGCCGAGCCCGTATCGCAAGGAGGCGCTGGAGTACCGGCAGCGGGCCCACGCGGAGTCCGGGGGCGACCTCTTGCGGATCAGCCCCGCGTGGACCCGGTGGGCCTACTGGGTGCTGGTGGGCGCGCTGGCCTGTTCGCTGCTCTTCTTCTGCGTGGGCACGCTCTTCGAATACGCGGCGGGCCCCGCGCTCATCCGCGTGGAGGGCAAGACGGACCTGACGGTCGCGTTCTCCGGCGTGGTGCTGACGGTGGACGTGCAGCCCGGCCAGCGCGTCGTCGCGGGCCAGCCGCTGGTGCACTTCGCGTCCGAACAGGAGCAGGGGACCCTGGCGCGCATCTCCCGCGAGTTCGAACTGCAACTCGTCCGCTACCTGCGCGACCCCTCGGATGAAGGGGCACGCCAGGCGCTCACGGGCCTCAGGGCCGAGCGCGAACTGGCCCAGGCCCGGCTGGAGGAGCGCACGCTGCGAGCACCCCACGCGGGCGTCGTCGGGGATCTGCGGTTGCAGCCCGGCCAGTACATCCCCTCTGGCATGCGCGCGCTGTCGCTCCTGGGGGACGACGCGACGGTGGTGGTGCTGGGCTTCCTGCCGGGCCAATACCGTCCGCTGCTCGTGCCGGGCATGGACCTGCGCCTGGAGCTGCAGGGCTTCGCCTACGAGTACCGCGACCTCGTCATCGAGTCCGTGGGTGATCAGATCATCGGGCCCGCGGAGGCGCGGCGCTTCCTGGGCTCGGAGCTGGGGGACGCCATTCCCTTGGAGGGAGCGCTGGTGCTCGTGCGCGCGCGGTTGCCGCTGCGGACGTTCGTCCGCGAGGGACGGACCTTCAACTACTACGACGGCATGCCGGCGCGGGCAGAGGCGCGGGTGAAGTCGGAGAGCATCCTGCTCACGCTCGTTCCCGGACTGAAGGAGTTGCTGCCCCATGGCGGATGAATCCGGACGGGGGCTCGTGGAGCGCTTCCCCGCGCTGCGGAGGCTCCAGGCGGCGGCGCGCGGGCAGCGCATCCCGGAAGTGCGGCAGATGACGCCGGCGGAGTGCGGCCTCGCCTGTCTGGCCATGGTGCTGGGCTTCCATGGCCGGAGCGTGGGACTGGACGAGCTGCGGCGCGTGATGGGCACCTCCCAGGACGGGCTCGCGGCGGCGCACCTGCTGACGGCGGGACGCGCCTTCGGCCTGAGGGGGCGGGGCGTCTCCGTCGACCTGGACGGAGTGCCCTTCCTGCCCGAGGCGTCGGTCCTCCACTGGAAGTTCACCCACTATGTCGTCCTGGAGCGGTGGGCCTCCGACGGGGTGCACATCGTCGACCCGGCGCAGGGCCGGCGCTTCGTGACCCTAGAGCAGTTCCGGCAGTTCTTCACCGGCGTGGCGCTGCTCTTCGAACCCGGCGAAGGCTTCGTGCGAGCCCCGGGCAAACCCAAGCGCAGGTCGCGCTACGTGGAGAAGTTCGCGCGCCAATCCCAGACGCTCACGCGGGTGTTCGTCCTGTCGTTGATGTTGCAGGTCCTGACGCTCTCCATCCCCCTGCTGACCGGCCTGGTGGTGGACCGCGTCGTTCCCCGGGGCGACTACCACCTGCTGCTGGTCCTGGGCGTGGGGCTGGGCGCGCTGGTGTGCTTCCACCTGCTGACCTCGCTGGTGCGCAGCCACCTGTTGCTGGAGCTGCGCACGCGGGTGGATTCGGACATGACGCTCGGGTTCCTCGAGCACCTGGTGTCGCTGGCGTATCCCTTCTTCCAGGCGCGCGCCGCGGGCGACCTGATGGCGCGCCTCAACGTCACCGCCACCGTGCGCGAGGTGCTCTCCTCCAGCCTCGTGTCCACGCTG
Organism: Corallococcus sp. CA041A; assembly: GCF_003612075.1. Taxonomy (NCBI): domain Bacteria; kingdom Pseudomonadati; phylum Myxococcota; class Myxococcia; order Myxococcales; family Myxococcaceae; genus Corallococcus; species Corallococcus sp. CA041A. The sequence continues at coordinate 49,314 of NZ_RAWF01000011.1, read as the reverse complement.
CTGGATGGCCTGCTGGTGGTGCTCTACTTCGTCATCCTGACCGTGGCGAGCCCCGGAACGGCCCTGCTGGTGGGCGCCCTGGGCGCGTTGCAGGTGCTGGTGTTCGAGGTGTCCCGGCGCCAGCAGCGCAGCCTGCTCGCGCGCAACCTGGAGCTGGAGGCGCGCAACCAGAGCTACCAGATTGAAATGCTGACGGGGATGCAGACGCTGAAGGCCTTCGGCGCGGAGCACCGCGCCGTGCAGCACTACTCCAGCCTCTTCGTGGACGTGCTCAACGTCTCCCTGGCCCGAGGCCGGCTGACCGCCTGGGTGGACGCGCTCTCCGGCACGCTGAAGTTGAGCGCGCCGCTGCTGCTGCTCTGCATGGGCGCGCTCCAGGTCCTGGAGGGTCGGATGAGCCTGGGGACGATGTTGAGCCTCAACGCGCTGGCCGTGGCCCTGCTCACGCCCCTGGCGAACCTGGTGGCCACGATGGGGCAGCTGCAGCTGGTGGGCAGCTACATCGAGCGGATCGATGACGTGCTGGACACCCCGGTGGAGCGCGATCCGGCGCGGCCGGAGGCGAGCGCGGAGCTGCAGGGACGGATTGAAATGGAGCGCGTCTCGTTCCGCTTCGGCACCCTGGCGCCGATGATCGTCCAGGACATGTCCGTGCGCATCGAGCCCGGGCAGTTGGTGGCGATTGTCGGGCGCTCCGGCGCGGGGAAGAGCACGCTCGCGAACCTGCTGCTGGGGCTCTACCTGCCCACGGGAGGACGGGTGCTCTACGACGGAGTCGACCTGGAGCAGCTGTCCTTGAGCGCGGTGCGGGAGCAGGTGGGAATCGTCCTGCAGGAGCCCTCCTTCTTCGGAGCGACGCTGCGCGCGAACATCGCGCTCGGCGACCCTTCAGCGCCCCCGGAGCGCATCGTCGGCGCGGCGAAGCAGGCGCAGATCCACGATGAAATCATGGCCATGCCGCTCCAGTACGACACGCCGCTGGCGGACAGGGGAATGTCCCTGTCCGGAGGCCAGCGGCAGCGGCTGGCCCTGGCCCGCGCCCTGGTGCGCGACCCGAAAATCCTCCTCCTGGATGAAGCGACCAGCGCCCTGGACTCCGTCACGGAGCACCGGGTCCAGGACGCGCTGGCTTCACTGAACTGCACGCGCATCGTCATCGCGCACCGGTTGAGCACCATCCGCAAGGCGGACCTCATCCTGGTGATGGAGGACGGGCGCATCGTCGAGCAGGGGCGCCATGAGACGCTCGTGCAAGGGGATGGCGCCTACGCCCGGCTGGTGTCAGCCCAGCTCTAGCGTCCGCGCGTCATGATGCCGCCCTGCTCCAGCAGCCCGAACAACTCCAGCAGGGACTCCACGGGAAAGACATAGCCATACTCGGCATGGGCCGCGTCGCGGATGTCCGCCACGGAGCGCTTGCCGTCGGCGTAGCTCGCGAGCGCATCCGCCAGTTGGTAGAAGCGCAGCTCGCTCTCCCCCTGTTCGCGCAGGGCCGTGGACGCGGTGTTCATGGCTGCCTTCACAGTTTCCACCCGGGCCTTGGATTCGGGGGGCGCGCTGCGCTCCAGGTCATCGAACGACGCGAGCTCCTGGCCCTTCACGCGACGCGGAACGAAGGCCCGTGCCTTGCGCTCGGCTTCGCCAGGTGAGGGCTCCTTCAGGGACACGCCGCGCGCCTTCCCGTCCGCATCCAGGCGCTTCAGGGCCTGGGATTCAGCGGTCTCCAGCGCCTGGACCATCGCCTTCACCGGTTCGGCGGGCGCGCCCAGGGCCAGGCAGGAGCGCAGGGCGTCGCGTTCGCGCTGGTAGCCCGCGCGCACCCCTGCTCGGGCCAGACGGGCGAAGCCGGGCACCTGCGCGGCGGGCGTCGAGGCCAGCTCGCGGCGGGCCCGGAACTCGTCCTCCGCCACGCGCTTCGCGCCGTGCACCGCCACCAGGCGCGAGAGCTCCAGGGCGCCCATGCCTTCGGCCCACGCGGCCACGGTGATGCCGGCCAGGCCCGCGAACGCCGCGCGGTGCAGCTGGGTAGGGTCCACGTTCTCCGGCCGGTCGCCGCTGGTGTGGTAGGCGTCATCGGGCCACGTGGAGTAGGCGACGCCCGGGATGCCGTGGTCGTTGAAGAGCTGGTGATCCGAACCCCGGCCGTAGCGCTCCATGTGCGCATCCATCGGGTCCTGCGAGCCGGTCACCGAACCGATGCGGAAGTCCTTCCTCGGCGGGTAGGCCACCCCGTTGAAGCGGTTCATGAAGGCGACCGTGGACTCAGACACCGCGTTCACGAAGCTGCCATTCCAGTCCGGCGTATAGGAGACCTGGAAGCGCGAGTGGACGCGGGTCATGCTGGCGCCGAGCATGTCGAAGTTGAACTGCGCCACCCGCCGCACCGGATCCGCGCCGTGGTGTGAGAACCAGTCGCGGGTGCCCTCGAACTCCGGCAGCCACAGCACGCGCAGGGTTCGCACCGGCTGGGGCAGCACGCCCTTGCGGATGAGCGTGGTGTACGTGCGCACCAGCTCCAGCACCGTGGCGGAGCCGGAGGCGTTGTCGTCGGCCCCGGGCTTGTAGTGGTCCAGGTGGGCGGTGAGGACGACCTCCTCTCCCGCGAGCGTCCCGGGAATGACGCCGCTGACGATGCTGAGGTGTCCCATGGGCGCTTGCGTGGCGACGCTCACGTCCACCTTCACCGGCCCCTCCCGCAGCTGGGCGCGCAGCTCACGCCCCTGCCGGTCGGACACCATGAACAGGAAGGGCGTCCGCGCGCCCTGCGGCATCAGGCTCCGGGGGACAGCGGCCCAGCCCACCTGATCCGGGAAGTCACCGTCCATGCGGTGGGGCGCGTTCCACGGCGGCGTCGAGTAGGACGAGACCACGCCCACTGCGCCCAGCTTCACCACGGCGTTACGCAGCGCGGACGTGGGGTGCCCCCGGGTGAGCACCACCTTGCCCTTCAGGTCCTTGCCCGCGTACTCCGCGTCCTGGGTGCCCGTGCCCACGTCGACCAGCTCCAGGTCCGTGCCCTCGAAGCTGCCGCTGCCGGTCGCCAGGGCCATGGGCAGGTCGGCGTAGGACGTCACGCGGTACCGGTGGCGACCGGCCACCCACAGCTCGCCGCGCGTGGCCCGCCACTGGGGCCCGTCCTTCATGGCCTCCAAACGGACGTCCTGGAGCCCCGCGGCCTCGGCGGCGGCCTTCGTCCAGGCGGCTGCCTCCGAGTAGCCATCGAGGCTGTCCCTCGCGAGGAGGGACAGCCGCTGCACGCCGTCATGGATCCGGTCGCCCGAACTCTCCTGGATGAGGGCGCGCACCACGTCGTCCCGAAGCACCAGTCCGGTGGTGGGAGAGATGGGCCCCAACGGGGACGCGGGAGTCTGGGCGGAGGCGCTGAGTGAGACAGACAGCGCGAGGAGGGCGAAGGGCAAGGAGCGGAATGTCATGGGGTGTCTCGGGAAAACTAGCACCCGCTCCACGGAGTCACGTCCCCGGATTCAGCCTCAACCCTGGCGTGCGAATCGTTCTAGGGGTAGGGCAACTTTCCATTGTCAAGCGCGACAATCCGTGTGTTCCATCCACACGGATATTCCATGCGCGCGCACGATTGGCGGTGTTCTGTCTGCTGACCGCCCTGACCGCATTCCCAGACATTGGGAACGCCCAGACGCCACCGCTTGTCATCAAGAGCGTCAGTGTCGACACGCCGACGGTCGTGGCCGTCCTGCCTGCACCGGTCGCGGTCATGCCTGGCACGTATCTGCTGACGGTGTCCGCCATGGACCCTGCCGCGTCGGGTTACGACCGCTTCAACGTGAGCATTGGAACGGGAGGCGCGGCGGGGCCGAAAGGTGACACGGGGCCCACTACTCATTGGCTCGCGAGGAAGGAGGGAGCGGGCTCCCTCCTTCCCACGACTTCAGTGGCTACGGGCTGAACATGCCAGTCAGCACGCTGGCGCGGCCTCGAGGCAGGGCGCGCTTGAACGGGCTCGTCGCGAGGTCCGAGCCGGGCTGGTACCAGCTCTGGATTTCAGCGAAGTACGTCTGGCCCGACTGCAGCACGCCCGGGGGCAGGTACACGCTCTGGAGATCCGTGTGCAGCGCCGCCACGCGCGTCGCGGTGGTGTAACCGTTGCTCGTGCCCAGCCGGAAGACGTTCACCACGTAGTTCGTGGCCGTGCCTACCAGCGGCTTCGACCAGCGCAGCGAGGCGTCAGTCCCCACGCCCGTGAGGTTCTGGAACGCACCTCGCGTATTCACCAGGGGCGCCTGCACCGGTCCGACGAGGGGCTGCACGGGCGCGGCGGTGAATGCGCTTGCCTCCTGATCCACGCGGATGTCCACGCCCATGGTGTAGGGCGTCGCGGTTCCCAGCGCGTAGCTCTTCGTGAAGCCCGCGGCGGCGAGCGCCACCTTCTGCCACGTCGCCGGGAGCGCGTTGTTGTACGTCATGCTCCCCGTGACGATGTCGGTCCGCTGCGTATCAGGATTGAGCTTCACGAGCAGTGGCTGCCCGCTGATGGACGCGAGCGCCGTGCCCAGCGCGGCCGGCCGGGCGGACATCCAGATCTCGTTGTACGTGCTGACCGCGCCCGGGTTCACCTGGGTGCGCATGGCTTCGAAGGCCGAGCGTCTCCAGTCCACCGCGAAGGTGCCTGTCGCGGTGGGCTGGGTGAAGGTTCCGCTGACGGAGGCGGGCTGGCCCTCCACCTGCGTGATGCTCGCGTCGAGCACCTTGTGCATCGCGCGGTAGGGCACTCCATTCGCGCTCGTCTGCCACCGCATCTGTACCAGCGAAAACACATCCCCGAGGCCGCTGTCGAGCAGCACCGGGTTGAGCATGTCGGAGTAATCGAAGCTCAGCCCGGAGAGCGACGTGGCGCCCGCCAGGGGGAACCCCGTGACGCCGCCGTTGACGTAGCCGAACGCGCCCGCGTTCAACGAATACACCTCCAGGTAGTCCCCCGGCTGCCAGGGAGACAGGCCGGTGGCGGACACCGTCACGGGAGTGGGCAGCGAGACGAAGGTGCCATCACGGCCCCACTCCGTGGAGCCCAGGTCGAACGTGCGGCCGGTGCTCACCAGGTAGCGCGAGCCCAGCTTCAGGTAGATGCGGCCGGAAGGGACGTTCGGCACGGAGAGGGTGCCGTCCGCGGAGCCCGTGCCCGGGTAGGCCGTGAACGCCCCGGTGGTGGAGTCCCGCGTGTATGCCACCACCGACGTGGCGGACTGGTCGTACGGCTTCGTCTCGTTGCCCGACGTGGCGACGAAGGTGACCGGGCTGGTCCCGGTGACCTGGGTGATCAATCCCTGGGTGAGCTGGGAGGTCGTGTCCGCGGACACGGCGGAGTCCACCGCCTCGGCCTCGTCGAGACCCGCGCATCCAACGCCGGTCATGCCGACCAGAAGCCCGAGGGAAACCAATGACATATTCATTGTGGAGGGAGCCCTTTCGGCGGCGCCCAGAATGGCGCCGCGCAGGGAGATAGATACCGCGCCGGTCTGACATTTCCGGGCGCGCTTCGATTCCAATTTTCCCTCGGGGCCGTGAAAACAAACGCGCTTGTCGGCAGGTGATTCCGGCAACGGGCCATCGGTGGTGTTTCTGCGTGAGCAGGAGAAAAAAGTCTTGGCGGACTTTTCTTTGGCCCTGTCCGCTCATCCCCGCGCCTCGCTGCCTTGCGCCCCGTCAGAATGGCGAAGGTCGAGTCCGGGCAACGCCCGCTTCATCACGTGCTCGACGGTGGCCTGACGCCGGGCCCGGTCATGCAGCCTGCGGTCCAGCGAGGGGTCCGCCTGGGCCGCCTGTTTCACGTCCTGCCGGCTCAGTCCCATCCGCACGGGGAGAGAAGGGCATCACGCGGTCGTTGTGGAAGCCCACCACGTCCATCAGGACGTCATCCTCGAGCGTCACCTCTTCACCATGCTCGCCGACGCCTGGTCCGAATCCGCCGCTGTCTGACATCGAGCATGGCGGTCAAGAGCCGCTCCAGTCCGCGCAAGGCCACCGCCGCGGCGGAAGCCCCGCGTGCATCGCGATGCACAGGTGGGCGCCCTCCTGCACACCGGGGCGCTCGTCCTTCCCCTGGGGGGCGGTTGCACGCGCTGGCACATGCGTTGCTCCAGGGAGGGCATGGTCGAGCTCATCGCGGTGTTCGTGTGTTTCATCGTCCTTCTGGGACCCATGCTCTTCGTTTCGGGAATCGTCGTCATGATGAAGGGCGCCGGGACCCGTGGGGGCGTCCTGACGATCCTGGGCGCCACGACGATGGGGCTCGTGTACTGGGCCTACAGTGCAATCAGTCACATGAACTTCTCGAAGGGACGCGTGCTGCGTCTCAAGGGGCGCGCTCGCGTGGCCCGCCGCGCCCTGGGAGACGGCTGGGCGGACGACGCCGCTCCAGAACTCGAAGGGCTCACGCCCTGGCAGCGGACCGTGCTGGGGGAGGCGTGGCTGCACTCCGCGGGCATGGAGCACGCGTCGGTTCCTGCCTTCGCGAAGCTGTCGCTCAAGCTCTCCGCCCTGGGCGCACCTTCGGAGCTGCTGGAGGCGTGTCACCTGGCGGCCCTGGACGAGGTCCGTCATGCCAGGCGGTGTTTCGCGCTCGCCCGGGCCTACTCGGGGGTGCCCTGGAGCGCGGGAATGATTCCGGAGCTGGGCCAGGACCGCCCCCAGCGTCCCAATCCAGGCGAAGGCGACGAGTGGTCGCGGCTGGTGCGCGGGTCGTTGCTGGATGGGTGCCTGGGTGAAGGACTCGCAGCCAGCGTCGCCGCTGAAGCGTCAAGGCGGGCCAGCGACCCGGTCGTGCGGGAGACCCTGGCGGTCATCGCGGAGGATGAGGGACGGCACGCGGAGCTGGCCTGGGATGTCATTGTGTTCGCCCTGGAGCGGGGCGGCGGCAAGGCGAAGCAGGCACTGCGTCAGGCATTGGATGCGCTGGAGACGCAAAGGACGCCCTCGCTCCCCAGCATCCCGGGAGTCGATGAGTCCTTCCTGGCGCGCAACGGTGTGTTGCCCCAGGCGGAGCTGGGACGGCTGATGGAGGAATGCATCCAACGGACGCGGGCGAGAGCCATGGGGTCGGAGTACGCCCCGACGCCGGTTACTGCTTGATCCAGCGCGCCGCTGCCCAGGTGGCGAGGAAGCCTGGCGGGAGAAAGGCCGGCGCCACTCGCACGATCCATTCCAAGGTCCAGATGTCCGTGGTCCTGAGGCCCACGAAGCCCACCAACACGTAGATGACAACCATCACCAGTTGAGCTCGCCAGGTGCATCCCCGCTGATATGCCCCGGTGAGGACGATGGCCGCTCCCACCGCGGCTCCCGCGGGCGCCGAGTGCGCCGCGACGAACAGGGCCAGCTCGAAGAAAGGCATCCATCCCTGAAAGCCAAAGAACATCATCAAGACGAGGGTCGTCGCGGCGACCGCGTAGGGGATTCCGAGGACCCCGCCTTTGAGCATTCCCTTCAGCATCTGCATGCAGCCTCCTGGAACCCGGAGGTTGCACGGAGGCCTCTCCCGCGGGAGTCCGGGTCCCATGAACGGTCCGTTTTCCGCCTCCAGCCGTCGAGAATGCGCGGTGAGTCGCGGTGCGCTGGTGACCGGGACCGGAAGGGCGGGAGGCGGACGAACCCGACGTGATGACGCGGCGGAAGTAGAGGCCTCTAGCGGGTCAGGACGGTAGCGACGTGGAGGAGTGCTTCGAGCTTCTCCGCGTCCAGCTTGCGCGCAAGGTAGAGCAGGCGGCGCAGGGCGGGCACTTCGTCCTCGCGCGCTCGCGGACGCTGGCCCTTGCGGCCTCGCACCAGGGCGGTGAGGCCGAGCATGTCCTCCGGAGACACCTTCAGTTCCGTGCAGAGACGGTAGAGCGTCGGAACGCTGGGGAGCATCTTCCCGCGCTCCAGGCGGCTGTAGACGGTGGAGAGGAGGCCCACGCGAGGGCCCACCTCGGTTTGGGTCAGGCCCTGCTCCTCGCGGGCGGCGCGGGCGACTCTACCGATCGTGATGGCCAGTTCTTCATTCATGGGATCGGCTCGGAAGCAGGTGGAGGTGAATGCGCGCCTGAGGCTCCCCATGCGCCGCACGAGGTGTAGCAGACGACGTCGGCCGGAGGATGCACCATCCGGTCAGGGAGGCCAGGGGGTGGGGCAGACAGGCATTGGGTGCGTGGACTTGAAAGAAACAGAAGAGTAAACCTGAAAGAACTACTGTGAGAGGAGGGGCATCCAGAGGAATGCCCGGGCTTCTCGTGTTTCTGGTAGCGTCCCCAGCCCCGCTTCGAGGACGTCGCATGCGAGTGGCCCTGAGTTCCCAAGGAAGGACGATATGAAGCCGCCTCCCTCCATCCTGCCGCCCGGGGCCAAGGTCTTGGGCTACACGGTGGAGCGCCAACTGGGGCAGGGGGGCTGCGGCACGGTGTACCTCGCTCGCAACGCGGGGCAGCCCTTCGCCATGAAGCTGCTGCACCTGCCGCGCGTGGGCGAGCGGGCGGAGCGCGAAATCTCCATCCTCTTGAAGCTGCGCCACCCCAACGTGGTGGGCATCCAGGGCCACGGCCTGTGGCCACCAGGGGCGCCGCAGTTCGTCATCATCGTCATGGAGTATGTGGATGGGCGCCGGCTGGACGTGTGGGCGGACGAGGAGAACCCCACGGCGCGGCAGGTGGCTCGCGTAGTACTCGATGTAGCGCGGGCACTGGCGGCTTCTCACGTGGCGGGCGTGCTGCACCGGGACGTGAAGGAGGCCAACGTCATGGTTCGGGCTTCGGACGGCCTGGCCAAGCTGTTGGACTTCGGCATTGGCGACTACGAGGGCGCGCGGAGGCTGACGGTGGACATCCTGCCGCCGGCGACGCCGGAGTATCGCTCCCCGGAGGCGTGGCGGTATTTCCGGCAGCACGCACGCCTGGCCGGAGCCCAGTACAGCGCTGGTCCTTCGGATGATTTGTGGGCCCTGGGTCTTGTCCTCTACGCGTTGCTGACGGCGCGAAAGCCTTTCGATGGAGTCGACGACGCCAGCTTCATCGAGGCCGTCATGACCCGTGAACCGGTGCCGCCGCACGAGGAGAATGCACGGGTGCCTCGAGCGCTGGGCGACGTGTGCTTGCGCCTCCTGGAGAAGACGCCAGAGACGCGCACGTTGAGTGCCCTGGCCGCTGTGACGGAGCTTGAGCGAGTGCTGGTGCACGCGGACGCGGCGTGGGACGTGCCGCTCTGCGACGCCTTCGGTGAGGACACCGCGACGACGGAAGGGGGGAGGGACAGCGAGGAGCGGTGGAGGCTTGCACCGATGTACCGTCCTCGTCGTGGAAGACGCCCACCGCCGCCAGGACTCCCTCCGTCCGCCGACGCGGCGACGACGGCGAGCGGGACCCCCGTGAAGGCCGCGCCGAAGCCGCGAGGACACTCGCGGGCCTGGACGAGGGTCGCGCGGGTCCTGGGGCTGCTCGCGGCGGGGGCCTCGCTGATGCTCTGGCCGTCACGAATGGCTCCGGTGACGCCTCCCCGTCAGGAAGTAGCGCCCTCTGGCAAGTCGCCTCAAGCTGACCGCGCCGCGGCTCCCATCGGGCCGGAGGCCACCGCCGCGGCCGTCGCACTCCCCGCGACGCTCCAGGAGGTTTCAGCCACCGTGACTACGCAGCCGAAAGACACCCTGCCCCTTCAGCTCCCCTCTAAGCCCGCGAAGAAGGGCCTGGGGATCATGGCCCGTGCGGTGAGCGCGGCGGCGGCCTGCACGGCACTCGCATGCCCTGGCACCCAGGTGCGCCCTGCGCCTCCTCCCGAGCCGTGCCCGGTGGGAGCCGCCAAGGTCATGGAGAAGTTGGGTATCAATATCGGGACAAAGGAAGACGCGCTCTTCGTCGTCGACGTGCCCAAGGTGATTCCGGTGCGGGAGGGACCCACTCAGTTGATCCTGATCAGCGATTGGGGGGACATGCCGCGCATGACAGTGCTGTCAGGCCGGCTCATCGTGAGGGACCGCGTCTATGGGCGTCTGACCTGGGCGACGACGCGGAAGGGCGACAGCTTCCCCGTGTGCATCGAGGTCTACGCGGAGGAGGGCGAGCGAGGAATGGCTCGAGAACCCGGAGACGACTCGGTCTCCAGTGCCCGCATCTACACGACAGCTCGCGTGAAGGCAGTGGGCGAGTTCGAGTAGCAGAACCCTCTGGGAGCCGCCGCCGAGTGCCTTCATCTTCCTTCATCGTTCTCCTGGGCCTCTTGTTCGTGGGCGGAGTGGCAGACGCTCAATCCACGGTTCTGGCCACCCTGCCGGGCGCGCGGCGCATCGAGTTGGCCCCTGACGACGCTCGACCCGCGTCCGAGATCGTCATCAGTGCGAACGTCTCGACAGGCCTGTTCTTTGACTCTGACCTGCTGCGCGATGGCATCGAGCTCGAAGGACGGGACCGCTTCTCCCTCGTGGATGTGGGGCAGACCACCCTCCGGTTGGTGCCCTCTCCGCGCGTGACGGCTGGCGAGCAGTTTCGACTGGTCGTGCGTTTCCAGGATGGAGCCGCACCGAGGAGTGCCACCTTCCTTCTGCGGGCGCATCCCGCGAACGCGGAGCCGCTTGTCGAGGTCTATCGTGGGCGGCGGACGGTTGAGACGTACCAGCAGGAAGCCAGGGAGGTTCGTGACGCGCTGGTGCGGTGCCAGCAAGAGCGCGCCCACCTGATGGCGGAGCATGAGGCTCCGGCCGGTCTTGCAGGCCTCATCTCCACCAAGGCATTGGATGAGCACGGTGTGGCCGGATGGGTCGTGACCAAGGACGTAGCCCAATCGGCTGGGAATGTGCTTCGGGCAGCCATCGTCCGAAGCTACCGATCCTCGACCAGGGTGGCCGTGGAAATCCATCTGGCGGTGAACTCGGGGGCCCAGACCTGGATTGGAAAAGGGGCAATGCTTCGAACCAAGGCCGGCGTGGAGTTGAAGGTGCTTCGCCTGTGGCAGGAGCACCCCATTTCGACAGGAGAGATCGGCCGCGTCGTGGTTGAGGCCGAGGCTTCAGCGGCTCTTGTTCAAGGGCCCTTCTCGCTCAAGCTGTGGGAAGAAGACGGGCCTCGGACCCTCACGCTCACCAACGTGACGTTCCCCTGACCTGGAGGAACGCCTCGCGGGGCTCGGACGACGCTCAGGGGACGTACCGCTCGGCGGTGTCCAGCGCCACGCCGCCGTCGGTGCCTCCGATAATGAGCACACTCCCAGATTCCAGCCACGTGGCGGTGTGAGAGGTGCGCGCCGATGACATGGGGGCGATGGGTTCCCAGCCGCCATCCCGCCGGAGTATCTCCGCGGAGGCACGCGGCTTCGCGTAGGAGGTGGAATACCCGCCCGTCACCAGCACCTCGCCCGAAGGCAGGGCGGTGGCCGTGTGGAGGAAGCGGGCTTCCCTCATGTCTGCCTGGGGCGTCCACGAAGCGCTGCCTGGCTCGAAGAGTTCCACTGACGGGAGGACCGTTCCAGGTGAACCCTCGAGGGAGCCGGTGACCAGGACCTGTCCAGAGGGCAGCAGCGTGGCGGCGTGCCCGTTGCGCCCATGGCCCATCCGCTGCGAAAGGAGTCGCCATCCTCCATCCGGTGGGTTCGAGTCGTAGACCTCGGCGGTCGCCTCCGCTCCGTTGCGATGGTAGCCACCAATGGCCAATGCCACGCCACCGTCCAGCAGGGTGAGCGTCAGCATGTTGCGTCTGACGTTCAGGTCCCCTGTCTTCGTCCAGGAGTCGTTGTCCGGAGCATAGAGTTCGGAGGTGTTCAGCCCATCGGCATCCGAGCTGCCGCCACCCGCCACCAGCACCTTCCCCGAGGGCAGCAAGACGGCGGCATGGGAGGCACGTGCTCCGCCGGGCATGGGACTGACCGCGGTCCATTCATTCGCACCCACGTCATAGATTTCAGCACTGCCCAGCGCGCCACCCGTGGGTCCCCTGCCACCGACCACCAATACGTTGCCATTCCGCAGCCGGGTGGCGGTGTGGTCCATGCGAGCCGTCCCCAGGTTCCCGCCGGCACTCCAGCTGTTGGAGGCGACGGTGTAGATCTCCGTCGTGTTCGTCGGGTTGACCGCCGAGAGGTCGCCCGTGCTGCTTCCGCCAACAACAAGCACCCGGCCGTCTCCCAGCGCGGTGGCCGTATGGCCTGTGCGCCGCATTCTCATGGAGACCACGGACTTCCACCCCGGCGGTTCGCGCTCGTCATCGGGAAGGCCCCCGTCAGGTCCTGCGTCCTGCCCCGCGTCCCCTCCGTCCTGCCCCGCGTCCCCGCCGTCCGGTCCACCTGCATCCAGGATGTCATTGCCGTCAGGCCCCGCATCCGACCCGCCATCCTTGCAGATGCGAGGATTGTCGAGGCAGAACTGGTCCACCAGGTCGTCGACGTCGAGACACGCAGTGGCCTGGACGCCGAGCAGCAGCAAGCCAAGGGCTGTCGAGCGGAGCAGGGGCTTCATGGCAACCTCCCAGACACGAACACGGACGTCCCATCCAGCCCGAACTGCACGGGCACCGGCTTCTTCGGCGACCCCAGCAGGTACATCCCCGTGGAGGCGCCCAGCCCCACCAGCCCCGTGACCAGCAGCCCCACGGAGGCCGTCTGCAGCCTTCGCGCGCCGTGGGCCGCGTTCCTGGCATCGGCCTCTGAGTGGATGTCCTTTGCCACGCCATCCAGCTTCGACTTCCGCCCCTCCGCCACTCCCCAGAAGACGCCCGCCGCGACGACGAAGGCCCCTCCCGCCACGGCGGGAATGAGCGCCCGGTCTCGCAGGAGTGAGTGCGAGCCGGACAAATCCCGCAGGGGAGCGGATGAAGACTCCGGGACTCCCGTGGTGACGACGGGGAGCGGCTCTCGCGGCGCCTGAACCTCCTGCGCTTCCGAGGGGGGCTCCTGGTTCAGGGGCTCACTGGCCGCCCCTCGCGCGGCCAACTCCTTCAGGACTCTCTTGCGCACCGCTTCGAAGTGCCGCTTCACCTTGGGCGAGACAGTCAGCGGCAACTTCGCATCGGGGTTCAAGCTGAGGGCGGCCTTGAAGGCGGCTTCGGCGTCGCTCAACCTTCCGCTCAGCTCCACCAGGATGACGCCCTGGTAGAGCGACAGCACCACCTCATCCTCGGGCCCGCGCGATACCTCCTTGCAGCGGGCCATCTGTTCCAGGGCACGCTCGTAATCGAGGTCCTCGAACAACAGGTAGGTGGACTTCGCGCAGATGCGTACGTCGGGGGAGACGTCGCCTCGGGCAACCCCTGGGATGAGGGAGAGCCAGAGGAGCAATCCCCAGACACAGCTGCCGCGTCGCCACGGGATGCTCGAAAACACGGCTCTTGCCTTGCCGTGGGTGGAAGGACGCATCGAATTGTCTTTCATTGCACGGGTCCATGTTCCCGGTGCTCGCGGAGATGAAGGGTTGCCCTGTCGCCGGGTGCTGCTCATTCCTGCGATTGCGCGACTCCCGCTGGTGAGTCGTCGCTGCCATCCGGCGTGGAGGGGACGGCGGTGCCACTGGCCGGCTGGGACTGCGCCGCGTCGCCCAGGGGGGCTCCCTGCCGCTGCTGGAACCAGGTGTCGGCGGACGGGCCCGTGTACGTCTGCCCGAAGGGGCCTTTGAAGGCGTCCACCGCGTCGAGCGGAGTTCCAGGCGCTCCGCCCTCCCCGGACGTCTGGATGACTTCCTGCTGCGGCGGGGGCGTCAAACCCAACACCTTCTCCAGCTCCGCCTTGCGACTCGTGCCCTCGAAGGCCGAGTCGAGCTCGTTCTTCGTCGGCTTCACCTTGTCGATGTCCTTCTGGCTGTACGGGGCGGGCTTGCATTCCGCGAGGGCCAACGCGTTCGCCTTGTGCATGGCCTGCTCCGCGCTCCTGGCGGCCAGGGCCGCCTGCTCCTCCGCCTTCTGGAGGTTCTGGGCCGCGGTCCTGGACGCCTCGGTGGCCTCCTTGAGCTTCTTCTCCGCGGCGGCGAGGGCATCCTTCGACTTCTTCGCCTCCTCGGGCGTCTGCCCCGGCTTCTGCGCGGCTTGGCGTGCGGCGGCGGTGGCCTTTTCCGCGGTGGCCTTCTGCCGTCGCGCGGCATCCGCTTCGAGCCGGGCCTGCGCCAGGGTGTCCCGGGCCTCCGTCGCCGCCTTGCGCTTGGCTTCGGCGGCGAGCCGCGCCGCCTCCGCCTTCTGTCGGGCCGCCTCCGCGAGGCGCTGTGCCTCGGCGGGATCGACTTTTGATGCATTCGAGCCACCGACTGCTTTCACTCCAGCCATGGGTCCGCTCCTCTTGATTGGGGCTGGCGGGTCAATGAATGGCCGCCCCTGCAATCAATTGGGAAGAGGGAGTGGGCCCAAGGGCATCCCAAGAAATCCCTGGGGAGCCGGGCCCCAGGCAGGGCATCAGTCCAGCAAGCCCTGGAGGCTGAGATCCAGTCGGCTGCTGACCAGTCCCAACAGGCTCTCCAGGGCAAGCCGGTCCTGCTTCAGCCGGGGCGCGAGCTCCATGCGAACGCGCTCGAGCAACTGCTCGCGGGCCTCCGCGATCCTGCGCGCGATGCCGGAGCGCGAGCCGCCATACATGAGCGTCAGCCGGTCCATCGTGAACCCATGGAAATGGTGCAGGCGCAGCAGGGTCCGCTCCTGTTCCGGGAGCACCGCCACCGCCTTGCGGAGCGACTCGACGAGGAGCCTGCGCGCGTCTTCGCGCAGCAGCGCGTACTCGGGGTCGCCCGGGGCCAGGAGCCGTGCGAGCTCCTCGGGAGGCTCCGCGACGAGCTCATGGCGCGCGTCCCGGCCCACGAGCTCCCCGGCGATGCGCGCGGCGACGATGCCCACCCAGGTCAGCAGGGGCCCTCGTCCCCCATAGCTCGCGATCCTCGGGGGCGTGTCGCCGCTGCCCACCAGCAGCCGCTCGCGCAGCACCTGCAGCACTTCGTCCACCATGCTCGGCGACACCCTCCCGAGCCGGGCGGGGATGTACCGGAGGATGTTCTGCTCGAAGGCCCGGAGGGCCGAGGGCTCCCCGGTGGCGCAGGCGCACGCGAGGTACAGGTCGGCGCCATGGAGGACGCGCATCACCTCCAATGTCCTTCCCGCGGGCAGGTGCCGGGCCAGGTGCCGCGCGAAGGACTCCGCCGGGAGCGGCGTCGTGGCCCAGGCCCACCCGCTCCGGGCCGCCTCGACGAATTGGTTCAGCAGTGCCTCCAACCCCTCCACTGCGTCCAGCTCCGCGCGCTGCTCCCAGGGCAGGTGCTCCCGCAGCAGCGCCGCCAGGGAGCCTGTCTTCTGTTGCTCGCTCATCGCTTCGCCTCCCGCTGTTGCCAGGCCAGCACTCGCTGGAGCTCCGGCTGGCCTCGGACTCCCACGGACTCCAGCCGCGTCCGGGCCTCTTCGGCCAGTTCGAACGCTCGCGTCCGGTCCGGGGCGGGGTGCGTTTCCATGAGCGCCCGGGCCAACAGGAAGGAGGTCCTCCCGGCCGCCTCCGCGTCACCGGGCTTGCCCCAGCGGGTCTGGATGCGACGGGCGCGCTCGAGCAGCGGTGTGGCCTGCGCCGCCGCGCCCAGTGCCAGATGCGCCTTGCCGGCGCAGGTCAGCGCGTTGGCACCGTCCTGGGACTCCGCGCCATCGGTCTTCTCGGTGAGGGTCCTCGCCCGGTCGCAGTACGCGAGCGCCTCCTTCGGGGCCCGTGTCGCCAGGGCCAGCTCGGCCAGCAACTGCAGCACGGACACCGTCTTCCCCGCCGCCAGTCCGGAGTCCCCCTCCAGCCGCTTCAGCGCGTCCACCAGGTCGCGCCGCGCCTCGGGATGGCGGCCCGCCTTCAGGTGCACCTGCCCCCGGACGGTCAGCGGCAGGGCGGCGCGCGGCGAGTCCGGGCCCAGGGACCGCTGGACGCGCTCCAGGGCCTCCGTGGCGAAGGCCAGCGCCTCGGCGTCCTGGCCCGCCTCGCGGGCGAGGACCGCCTGCTCCGTGAGCGCGAAGATGACGGTGATGTGATTGGGGCCCCGGGCCCGCTCGAAGATGGCGCGTGCCCGCTCGACCTGTGAGCGCGCCTCCTCCAGCCGGCCTTCGAGGCGCGAGACCCCGGCCAGGTTCAGCAGCACCGTCCCCATCGGAGTCGTCTCCGGGCTGGAGGACGCCTCCTGGAGGGCCAGGGCCCTGCGCCAGGCGCTGATGGCCTCGGCGTGCCGGCCCACCTCCAGCGAGGCCGTGGCGACCCGGTTGTAGGAGGTCGCGAGGGCCGGGTTGTCGGGGCCCAGCAATCGCTCGCGCAGCGCCAGGGCCTCGCGGTGGAGCTTCAGCGCTTCCTCGTAGCGGCCCTGGCCGTAGCGGATGCGTCCCAGCTGGTGGAGGAGGTTGGGCGTGCGCAGGCTGTCCGGGCCATTCCTCCTGCGGGAGAACTCCAGGCCCTGGAGTGCCTCCTGCTCCGCCTCGGCGAGCTGGCCGTGCGCCTCTCGCAGCGACGACAGGCGCGCGTGCAGGTCCGTCGTGATGTCGGGGAAGCGCTCCCGTCCCAGCCGCTCGACGGCGGCCCGGGCGTGCAGGATGAGCTTCTCCGCTTCGTCGGCGTGGGACTGCTCCTCCCCCACCACCCAGATGAGCTCCAGCCAGGCCCGTGCCACCGTCTCGTCGTCACGCGCGGCCTCTCCCTCCCACATCGCCTGGTAGAGGACCGCCTCCGCTTCCTTCGGTTTGTTGAGGCCCCCGAGGAACACGCCGTGGGCCAGGAGCACCTCCGCCCGCAGCGGCTTGTAGTCGAGCACCTTCAGCTCCTCGAGGAGGGCTGTCGTCACCGCGAGGCCCTCGGTGAACCGGTGTGACACGAGGTGGGCGCGGGCCTGCGCCAGCTTGTGCCGTGCCGCCTCCACCGGGGCCCGGAGGTTCTCGGGCGGCTGCGGCCGGGCGGAGAGGCCGGGCGCGTCCCGGCAGCCGGCGAGCCCCTCGAGGGAGGTTGTCAGCGGGTGCGCGTTCTGCACCGTCAGCACGTCCGCCTTCTCCAGCACCTCGGTCACGGCGGCGAACTGCCAGAGCCGCGCGTCCAGGCACGCGGCCGTCTGCCAGGCGACGTCCGCCGTGTCGCTGTCCGTGGCCATGCAGGCCTCGGTGCGAAGCGTCCGCCACTGGGCGGCGTAGGCGTCCATCGCCGACGCGAGCTGCTCCCATGCTGGCGCGGCGTAGGACGCGCCCGTGGACAGGAAGGCCGTGCGGATCCGTTCGCGTCGCGCGGGGCTCCAGGCCACCGTGAGCTTCTCCACTTCCTGCTCGCAGTGGCTCCCCTCGCGATGCGTCACCCCGTAGGCCGCGAGGGTGCCCAGGACGCCCGCCACGGCCGCCACGGCCGTCATCCGCGCAAGCCACCGGATGGGCCGTGGCGTGAGGGCCGCCAGGAGGGACTCCATGGAGGGGAAGCGCTCCTCGGGGTTGGCGCTGAGCCCCCGGAGGACCGCGCGCCGGACGCGGGCTGGAACCTTCACCTCCCGCTTCGGGGGGCTGAGGGTGCCTTGCCGCGCGGCCTGGGCCAGCTCCTGGAGTGTCGCACCCTGGAAGGGGCGCACGCCAAAGAGGGCCTCGTGGAGGGCCACGCAGAAGCTGAACTCGTCGGAGTGGGCGTCCGCGTGCTGGCCCTCCAGGATCTCCGGAGCCATGTAGGCGGGCGTGCCCAGGAGCTGGCCCGTGCGGGTGAGGTGCCTCATGGAGGCGACCGGGGCCGTGTCGGGCTCCTGGAGCGGAGCGCCCTCGTCCTGCTGGAGCGGGCCGGCGATGCCGAAGTCCGTCACGAAGACGCGGCCCTCCTTGCTCAGGAGGGTGTTGGCGGGCTTGAAGTCGCGGTGCACCAGGCCCGCGGCGTGCGCGGCGGCGAGGCCCTTGCCTGCTTCGCGGAAGACGCGGAGCACCTCCTTCCAGGGACGCGGCTGCCGCATCCACTCCGCCAGAGTGGTGCCCTCCACCAGCTCCATGGCGAGGAAGACGCCGTCTGCATGGGTGCCCACGTCGTAGAGGGTGACGACATTGGGATGGCGGAGCCGGGCGAGCGCCTGGGCCTCGCGCAGCAGCCGCTGCCGCAACTCCTCGCGTTGGCGTCCCTCGGGACGCAGCATCTTGATGGCCACCCGGCGTCCCAGTTCGGGGTCGTCCGCCGCGTACACGACGCCCATCGCGCCAGAGCCGATGCGCTCTCGCACCACGTACCGGGAGAGCTTGTCGCCCGGCAGCAGTAGCTGGGACGGCGCCTGTGCGGAGGCCTTCGGAGCACCGGCCAGGACCTGGGTGTCATTCCCTGCCGCCAGGACCCAACGGCAGTCCGTACAGCCTTCCAGGTGCGCCAGGACAGAGGTCCGGTGCTCTTCTGAGAGCAGCCCCGCGAGAAAGTCCGTCAGCGTCACTTCCTCTGGACATGAATGCATGTGCTCACTCCGCGATGCGTTCCGGTTTGCCAGACAGAGCCGTCGGAGAGTTGAGTCAAGCGCGTGGGCATTCCCCCTTTGAAGTCCTGGGATGCAGCTTAGACCATTCCCGCGCTCTTCACGAGTGCATGGGCAGTCGTGCGTTGACTCGCGCACGGAAGAAATCTTGAGATGCAGGCGGGGCCATTCCCTCATTCCCCATGAGCGCATCACTGGATTCTTGACTTCTAGGAAGAGCGCTCGGCGTTTCGTAAGTCCTGCGTGTCGGTGTCTTCCTTTCATCCGGGTGGTGTCTGTCTATCCCGATGATGGGCTGTGAATCCTTCATCAAGAGGGGAGTGTCCCATGGGCGCCGTCGCACCCGCGAGTGGTCCGGGAGCAAAGGTAGACATTGCCGAGCAGCAGAAAAAAGAGCTGGCGGAGCAGCAGAAGGCGGCGGCGGCGAAGGTCGCCGCCGACGCCAAGATCAATGCGGCGGCGGATGCCCGGAAAGCCTTGCCGCCGGTCCGGCGCGCCGCGACTACCGCGCGACAGGAGAAGGCCGCCGCGGCCACGGTCGCCAAGGACGCTAGGGGCTGTCCCTGATTACCGCAGCCAAAGAAGCATGGAAGCAACGTGCAGGACGGCGAGGTAGCTCTTCGCCGTCTTGTCGTAGCGGGTGGCCGCAGCCCGAAAGCGCTTGAGGTCGTGGAAGAAGCACTCCACCCGGTAGCGCAACCGATAGAGGGTGCGGTCCAGCGCAGGCGGTTGCTTCCTGCTGGGATGGGGATGAATGACAGGCGTCATTCCCCCTTCAGGGCGTTGGCGCGAATGCGCTCTGCGTCGTAACCGGTGTCCGCGATGAAGGCCTTGCCTCGGCGTGCACCAACAACTCCTCGGCCATCGTGGACTCATGTTGCTGGCCGGGCGTTATTTCGAGGTGGAGCGGCTTACCGCCCGCCGTTGTGACGGCGTGAACCTTCGTTGAAAAACCTCCTCGAGAACGCCCCAGAGCATTTCTTCGGACCCCCTTTTCCGCCCGAGGCGTCCTGATGCGCCCGGACGACGGAAGCGTCTGCCAGCGAGCCGAGCTCATCCACCGGAAGTCGCAGGGCCTTGAAGATGGCTTCCCAGCGCCCGACTTGCGCCCCGCGGTGGAAGCGGTTGTAGACGATCTTCCAGTGGCCGAATCGCTCCGGAAGGTCCCGCCATAGAACCCCAGTCTTCACGCGCCAGATGACGGCGTTGATGAAGTCGCGGTCCCCTCGCTTCGAGGGTGGGCCGCTCCGCGAGCCCAGCAAGGGCTTGATGCGGCTCCACTCGGCATCGCTCAGTTCATGTCGGCGCACAGCCAGCGTTGATCATGCCTGACGCTGGCTGGCAACCTCCTGGTGCCCCTCAAGGCCGGGTCCAACGCCGGTGTTTGAGCCACCAAGTTGATTTTCGGGCCGGAGATCAGGGACAGCCCCTAGGTCCCTCAGCGCCCCTCCCAAGTTTTTTTGGGACGCCGGTTGCCTTCCTCCCTCTTTCTCCTCGACTGCAGGGGCAGACACGCATCGACCCGAGCAGGACGTACCACGCCTCGGGCCCGTTTCGTGTCCGCGTCTCCAATCACAGGCATCGCATCCGCCTTGCCTGACACAAGGCATTCCCCGTCGAGAGGAGATACTCCATGGGTTCAGTGACAGCGGTCGGTTCTGGCGGAAAAGTAGACCCTGCCGAAGCGCAGCGCCGCGCAGAGGAGGCCCGGCAGAAGGCGGAAGCGGCGCGGCTCGCGGCCGAGGCCAAGCGCAAGGCGGCGGAGGCGGCTCGGGACAACTTGGCGCAGGCCAAGCGCGACGCGGATTCCGCGCGGAGACAGCAGAAATCAGCGGAGAAGGCTGTCGCCGACACGCGCAAGGCAGCGGAGAGGTCCGGACAGCCACCCGCGGAGGCGAAGAAGTCGAAGGAGGACCTTGCGGCCGCAGAGACGAAGTTCAAGGAAGCAACTGAGGCCTCCAGGAAGGCTGCCCAGAAGCTCCAGGCGGCGGAGGAAACGGCAGCCCTCACCGCAAAGAGTGCCGAGGAGGCCATGCGCAAAGCGAATGCGTTGGCCATCGAGGAATCCAAGAAGCCCCCCTACAGTCAGGAGGACATCAACAAGGTCAAGCCCACGAAGAATGAACTCGCCTCCGCCTTCGAGGGCACGAGTCGGAAGTCGGAACTGGAGAAGTTGCTGGGTTTGACGCCCCCGCCCCAGGAAGCCATCCAAACGGCCGGGAGCGGCGAAGCGCCTGGGGTCCCATTCACCGCGATGGGCGTGAATGGCATGCAGGGCGGCCCTCCAGTGCCCCTCGGTCAACCATTCGCGTCCCCTTCCCAGGAAGCCAACCCCGAAGCGATACCGCACGCCACCCGGCCCGCGGAGCCCCGGGACGCCGACGCGGGCGCACCGAAGAAGTCGCCGGTCGAGCTCAACCCGGGCGCCAGGAACACCGCCACGGCCAGCGGCACCGTGCAGGGCAGCGGAGCCCCGTCCACCCTCGGTGGCGCCCAGTCGAAGCAGAAGCAGGCCCAGGACTTGGCGAAGCAGGGCCGGCTCGGCGAGGCCCTGGACGTGGCCCTCAACTCCGAGGGCGACAGCGTGAAGCTCAAGCTGAGCGCCAACGGCGAGGTCCAGGCGGGCGCCGCGCCGGTCAAGGCCGGTGGCGAGATTGGCAGTGAGGTCGAGGTGAAGCGGGGGCCCAACGGCACCTACGAAGTCACCGCCCTCAACGAGGGGAAGCTCACCGCCGAGCCGAGCACGAAGGGCCCCGTGAATGGCTCCGCGGAGCTCGGGGCCGGCGTCTCCCCGAAGTTCGAATTCAAGTCCAAGGAGGACGCCCTGCGCGGCCTGGGCATCATCGCGGCCGCCGGCAACGAGTCCGCGCTGGGCGTCGCGGCGAGCTACGCCGTGGATGCCGGCGCCAAGGTCGGTGACAAGGTCTCCGGCTTCCTGGCAAGCGCCGCCAAGGCGGTGGGCGCCGACGGCCTCGGCAAGTTCTTCGACAAGGCGGGTGACACCAACCGGAAGCTGGACTCGTACGTCGGCACGGACGCGCAGAAGTTCCTCGGCGACCACCTGAAGGGCTTCTCGGTGAAGGGCACCCTGGCCGGGAAGCTCGCGACGGACCTGCCGCTGCCCAACGTCCCGCTCGCGGGCGAGCTGAAGGGACAGCTCGAGACGAAGGTCGACATCGAGTTCGGCAAGAACGGCCAGAAGCCCACCATCACCGTGGAGCAGTCCGGGCAGATCGAGGGCAAGGGCTCCGTCGGCAGCGACACCGCCTTCACGAAGGAAGTCGAGGGCAAGGGCTCCATCAAGCTCGCCCTGCAGAGCAAGTTCGAGGTCGACGGGAAGCTGGACCTGGCGGCGGCGCTGCAGGGCCGCTCCTCCGGGCCCCAGGTCAACCTCGTGGCCTCCACGCTCTCCGCCGAGGTGGGCGTCTCCGGCAAGAGCGGCGTGGGCCTGGCCACGCCGGGAGGCACGCAGACGGAGGCCAGCCTCAAGGGCGACACCGGCGTGTCCGGCAAGCTGAAGCTCACGGGGAAGACGGTGGACGTCGCCGCCGCGCTGGCGGACCCCAAGGCGCGCGAGGCCCTGGCCAACGGTGACTTCGGGCCGCTGGCGAAGAACCTGGGGAAGGTGCCCGTCACCGTGGAGGGCGAGCTCGCGGCGACGGCCGGCTTCACCGGGAAGCTGTCGCTGGACGCGGGGCGCGCCAGCGGCGGTGTCTCCATCGAGGGCTCCCTGAGCGACGTGTTCCTCAAGGAGAAGCGGGACCTGAAGGGCGACGAGTTTGCCGCGCAGTTCAGCAGCATCCGCGCCTGGCTCCAGCAGCAACTCCACGCCTGAGCATCCGTCCCCGCAACGTCAACCCATTGTGCCTGCCCCAAATCCGCTCGCTGCGTCATGAGCGCGTTGAGGTGCGCAAGCGAGGTGCGCGCGGGCCGGCGAGTTCCTGTAGCAGTGAAAGTGGGGTCGGAATCATCGTGACACCGCCCATGCCGTCTCGCGCAATCAAAGGCTGAGCACTCGTGATGAAGGGAGCGCCAGGCCGGCCCTGCCGACCGCCAGCCCATCGAGGACAACCGCGTGCCCAGGCGACCAGCGCCGCGGTGCTCTCGGCCAGGGCTCACGGGAGGGTCTGGATACGAGAGTTCGTGGCCTCCGACCATGGGGGCACGAGGTCCCGTCCGCTCCATCGTCCCACGTGGCGTCCCACATCGTCTCCTCCTGGAGAATGATGGGCGCCCTCCTCAATTCGCGATGTTCGGGAACAAAGGCGGCGAAGTTTGCGGAGACTCAATCGGACCCTGAATTTTCCCGACTTCACGTAACCCCATGACCTCTCTCGTGTTTTCCGTCGCAGTCTCTGGAGAGAGTGCCGAGAACGAGTTCGCGCAGGCTTTCGTTCGGGGAGCAAAAAAGAAGGCCCTGCCCTAACCCGGCAGGGCCTTTTTGCTTTTCCACGGGCCTCGCGATGAGCATCGCGGGGCCTTAGGGGCTGTCCCTGATTAACGCAGCCAGAGAAGCATGGAGGCGACGTGGAGGACGGCGAGGTAACAGGTCGCCGTCTTTTCGTAGCGGGTAGCAGCAGCCCGAAAGCGCTTGAGGTCGTGGAAGAAGCACTCCACCCGGTAGCGAAGCCGATAGAGGGGGCGGTCCAGAGGTGGAGGCTGCTTCCGGCTGGGATGGGGATGGATGACGGGCTTCATCCCCACCTTCTGGGCGTTGGCGCGAATGCGCTCGGCGTCATAGCCGGTGTCCGCGATGAAGGCGTCGCCCTCTGCGTGCACCAGCAGTTCCTCGGCCATCGTGGACTCATGCTGCTGTCCGGCCGTCAGCGCGAGGTGGAGCGGCTTACCGCCCGTCGTTGTGACGGCGTGAACCTTCGTTGAAAAACCTCCTCGAGAACGCCCCAGAGCATTTCTTCGGACCCCCTTTTCCGCCCGAGGCGTCCTGATGCGCCCGGACGACGGAAGCGTCTGCCAGCGAGCCGAACTCATCCACCGGAAGTCGCAGGGCCTTGAAGATGGCTTCCCAGCGCCCGGCTTGCGCCCAGCGGTGGAAGCGGTTGTAGACGGTCTTCCAGTGGCCGAATCGCTCCGGAGGGTCCCGCCATAGCACCCCAGTCTTCACGCGCCAGATGACGGCGTTGATGAAGTCGCGGTCCCCTCGCTTCGAGGGTGGGCCGCTCCGCGAGCCCAGCAAGGGGCTGGATGCGGCTCCACTCGGCATCGCTCAGTTCATGTCGGCGCACAGTCAGCGTTGATCATGCCTGACGCTGGCTGGCAACCTCCTATGCCCCTCAAGGCCGGGTCCAACGCCGGTGTTTGAGCCACCAGGTTGATTTTCGGGCCGGAGATCAGGGACAGCCTCTAGCCGCCTCACGCCGGTCCAGGTGCAGCTCTTGGCGAATCATCCGTACCAGAACGCGTCGTTGATGGAGCCGTTGCCGCCGACGTACCAGAGCTCCATGCTGCCCGGGATGCGCGAAACCGCTGCGATACCACCACTCGCAGACGCTTTACCGGGATTCGCGAGTTCGTACCGCGCCCAGGGCTGACCATCGTACCAGTAGGCGCCTTCGACGGATCCGTTTCCGCCGACCCACCAGAGCTCCATGCTGCCCGGGATGCGCGAAACCGCTGCGACACGACTGCTACCCGAAGCGCTCCCCGGGCCTGCGAGTTCAGATTCGCGCCAGCCATGCCGCTTGATTATAAACGTCAGCTCATACGCGCCCTCGGTGTTTGTGATGGTGATTGTTCTTTCCCGGATTCCGAATGGAATTAGGTCGGCGCCGTCAAGCTTCAGCTGTTCTGTGGCGATATGGTCGTCATCCAATGCGAATGGTATAGGGAGGTCGACCCCATTGAGAGCGTTTCGGATGTCCGAAAGCAGTTTTGTCACTCTTGTGGGGTTGTTTGTTTGTCCTAGTGACGATGTTAGAGACATGGTGGCTACTGTCTTCACGAGTGTCTGATATTGTCTGGGATCTGCGTTGTCGCTCTCCATTAAGGAGACGATTAGGGCCACATCATCCGGATTGCGGATGTCGTGCTGTGCCGAGTCAACTCCCCAGAAGGCAGGACCATCACTTGCGCGCACTTCACCCGCATCGACTTCGTTCCAAACCCCGTACCGAAATACTTCGAGATTCGGAGGCGCGGGCACGCCTGGGATGGTGGAGCCCAGATCAGCTGACGTTACGAGAACGTAAGGCTCCTCCGTCGGGGAGGACTCGTTGACTTCCCTGAGGCACTTGATGCTTTGAAGCCTGATTGTGATGCTCATGGATCCTTCCTTGTTCCGGACGAGACTCGTCGCGGCTCCACCAGATAGGGACGGGGGGTAGGTTGTGGTCAGAGGCGCTGTGATTCAATGGTGGTGTCGTGTGAGTTGTTTGTTCTCTTGCAGAGGCAAGTCTGACTCGTTGTTTGGAAGGCGTTTTTCTGCGTCGGCGCCTCAGAATCTAATCTATTTTGAAGCGAGTCTATGATGGATGGGGGGCATCACGGACCAGGGCGAAATGAGAGGGCGCTCGTGGCGTCGGAGGCGGTTCCGGAGGCATCCCCTTATTTAGCAGGCTGACAAGGAGGCGGAGGGTCGGCTGGCCCGTGTGAGGAGTATGTCACTCTCGACACTGCGTACTGGGTGAGAACCTCTCCCCTCAACGAAAAGAAGGTGCACCCCTTCCTCGCCCGGACTCTTCGGGGACGACCTGCATGCCAAGAGAGTCTTATCGCGGTCGCTGGCGACGTTGGGCGTGGTCATGCGGCCAGCCTGTCGGTGTATGCCATCGGCCAGGCACTGGCCATTGCCAGTGGCACCAAGGGCAAGCATTGGGTGAAGCAGGTCGATCGGCTGCTGTCCAATACGGGCATCGACGTCTGGCATCTCTTCGCCCTGTGGGGGTCGTGCGTGCTGGGCCAACGCACCGAGGCCGTGGTGTCGCTGGACTGGACGGACTTCGAGGCCGACGACCAGATGACGCTGGTAGCCGCGCTCAAGACGCGACATGGCCGCTTGACGCCCCTGGTGTTGTGGCTGACGGTGCGCAAGTCCACCCTCCAGGGGTTTCGCAACGAAGTGGAGGACGCCGTCCTCTTGAGCCTGCGCGAACTCATCGCCCCCGAGGTGAAGGTGACGGTGCTGGCGGACCGGGGCTTGGCCGACCAGAAGCTCTACGCCCTGCTGGGGCAGTTGAGCTTCGAGTACGTCATTCGCTTCCGCCAGTGCATCACCGTCACCACGGCCCGCGGCGAACGCGCGCGGCCGCCGAGTGGGGGCCCGCCTCGGGCCGAGCCTTGCGTCTGAAGGCGGCCCGCGTCAGAGACGACGAGGCGCCCGTGGGGGAGGTGGTGCTCGTGGAGAAGAAGGGGATGAAGGATGCGTGGTGTCTGGCCACCAGTCAGAGCGAGGCGAGTTCCTCCCAGGTGGTGGATCTCTACAGCCGCCGTTTCCGCACCGAGGAGAGTTTCCGGGACATCAAGGACTTGCGCTTCGGCATGGGCTTGTCGGCCGGCCGTGAGCCTCACCGCGCCGGAGCGACGCGGTCGATTGCTGCTGGTATATACGCTGGCGCTCTCGCCGCTGACGTTGCTGGGAACTGCCGGGGAGCGGCTGGGAATGGCGCGGCTACCTCAAGGCCAACACGGTCAAGAGCCGCACCTACTCTTTGTTCCGCCAGGGCAGCTTCTCCTATCAAGCCTTGCCCATGATGTCCGAGGCCCAGTTGCAACCGCTGATGGAACTCCTCGAGCAACTCGTTCGCGAGCAACCCGTTTTCCGCGAAGCCTTCGGTGTCATGTGAGGGGATGCCTCAGGGTGAGGAGCTGAGCCATCCCCTCATATGAAACCGAGCGCTTCTTTGAAGACAGGGTGCTGATGGAGGAGTTCGGCGAAGCGCTCGACAAGCGGAAGCAGTCGCTCCTCCTTCATCATGGGAATGGCTTGGTAATACATGCAGCCCTGTCGGAAGAGCGAGTAGGTGCGCGTCTTGGCTGTGTTGGCCTTCAAACCCTTCTCCATCCCGAGACTCTCCCCCGCGGCGCCCAGCAGCGTCAGCAGCACCTGGGACAAGGCGCTCACCAGCAGCAGCCTGTCTCTGCGCTCGGGACTCTTCACGCGCACCGTGGACAGTCCCATCCCGAATCTCAAGTCCTTGACGTCCCGGAACGTCTCCTCGCACGAGAAGCGCCGGGCGTAGAGGTCCACCACCTGGCGCGCGCTGGAGGCTCCCAGGCTGGTGGCCAGACACCACGGCTCCTTCATTCCCTTCTGGTGCACCAGCACCACCGCTGGCACCGGCGTGCGGTCCGCCGTCACATGCACGTCCATCAGCTTCTTGGCGTGCCCGCTGGTGGGAATCCACTCGGCCGCGGGACACCCGGTGCCGCCGGCCACCTCCACCCGCACGTCCTTGCGAAAGCGCACCACGTACTCGAAGCCCGCCTGGGCCAAAAGGGCATACAACCGCTGGTCCGCGAAGCCCCGGTCCGCCAGCACCGTCACCTTCACCCCTTCGGGCACGCACTCCTTGAGCCGCAGCAGCAGCTCATCCTCCGCCTGGGCGCGGTTGCCCGCCAGCGCGCTCTTCTGCAGCGTCATCCACAGCAGGGGCGTGGTGCGTCCATGCGAGGTGACGAGGCTGGCCACCAGGGTGGTGTGGTCATCGGCCTCGAAGTCCGTCCAGTCCAACGCCACCAGCGCCTCGGTGCGCTCGGCCAGCACGTATGGCACCCACGAGGCCGCCAGCTTCCACACGTCCACCGCATCGTTGGACAGCAGCCGGTCCACCTGCTTGATGCCGTGCTTCTGCACTCCGCCTCGCGCCCACGCCAGCGCCTGGCCAATGGCGTGCACCGACAGCGACGCGGCGTGCACCACGCCCAACGTCGCGTGCGCCAGCGACAGCACCCTCTTGGCGTGCAGGTCTTCCTCGAACAGGCTCTCCAGGAACCTCAGCACCTGCTCTTCGTTGATGGCCACTTTGCGTCCCCGCATGGCCTCTCTTACTGCTCCCCACCACTCCGCCTCGCACGCAGCTGTCAGGTAGGCGTCTGGCGATCCGCTCGCTTAAATGCGGGGATCACTCAGGGTGAGGAGGGCAGGGTGCGCACGAACGCTGGCGCCCCCGCAGTCCGCAGCTTCCGGGGCATTCACAGGAAGCGTCCAGGTCCGTGCGTCGAAGCTGGGCCATGGTGTTGTGTTGCTCTTACCAGGAGTGGAGCGAACGGAGGACGTCGCCGACTCCCAGGCCGAATTGGAGGAGGCAGGGGACACGCAGTCCAATCCGTCTCATTCGAAGAGGGACAGCTCCGCCAGGGAGGTCACCTCCGCCTCGTAGGGAGGGAACGACAGACAAACCAGGCGGACGTACTGGACCTGGGGACTTTCAGGCAGCGGGATGTCGAGGAACGTGTGGTCGTACCGCGGAAGAGGCGGATCCCACGGACTGTCCGCGTCGCTCGCCTCTCGGAAGCCCCGGCTGACTCCCGACGTGAAGGACTCAGCAAGCTTCCGCCGGGCGAGCTCGGTCCACTGCGCTCCGTCCTCACTGCCCTCGACGAGCACCTCCTTCCCGGACGTCACCATGTTGCGGATGACCACGCGCGAGATGCGGGCTGGCGCCTCCAGGCGGACGCCCACGCGACGCGGGTAGGAAGAGGTCTCCAGTGGCCACAGCTCGGAGGTGCGCTTCTCGGTGAGCAGCCCATCCGTGAACGGGCAGGGGGCGTCGAGCGCCGGAAGGCACCTGGCCCCCCGGCTCAGTGGGCGCAGCGTGCCCTCCGGCAGTGGCAGCCGCTCGCTGCGCCATTCGATACGGAATTGAAGCCAGGCCTCATCACTCGTGAGCGCATCGCGGTGCCAGGCGTTCGCGCTCACCGCGCGCACCTGGACTTCCGGTGTGACGAAGTCCTCGAGCAGCCAGGGGGAGAGGTGCCTCGGCGACGTGACGGCATCCTCGTGCCAGACGAGGCCCTCCTTCCCGTGGAGCTGAAGCTCTGGCTTGGGAATCGAGACGTCCACCAGGTCACCACTGGGGGCTCCAGGGTACGGCGTGGTGTCATCCGCTGAGACCACCACGCCCTGGGGCGGCGCGGGCGCGGGCGGGGGCGGTGCGAAGGTCAGCGCCCGTCCGGTGGCTGTCTCACTCCAGGCGAGGTCGGCGCCCCAGACACGCAGCTCCGGCAACTCGGAGTCCCCTGTCCCGTACAGGGTGAACGAGACGAAGGCGGCCCGTCCTTCCTCCAGGGGCGTCGCCACCCGGAAGCGGTCGCGGAAGGTCGACCGGGGCCAGGTCAGCTCTCCCGCCACGATGGGGGCGATGTCCCCCGCGAGGATCTCCAACACGAAGGCCCCATTGTCGCGCGTGGTCGCCGTGCCATACGGCGTGAAGACGGGCAGCTCGTCGGCGACCGTGCCGCGGCGTGCCCCCTCCAATGACAGCGCTGTCTGTCCAAAGGGCGAGCCGTCCACCCGCCGGGCCAGGCCGTAGAAGAAGAGGGGGGAGTCAGGTTGGGCTTCGCAGCCCCCGCTACCCAGGCCCACGACGAGGAGTCCGCACAGAAGGGTGGGGCGCATGTCAGTAGCTTCCTTTCAGCCCGAGCATGGGGAAGAAGACGGGGAAGCCCCGTGCCTTGCGCACGAGGGTGGAGGGTGCGTCCGGGGAAGGCTGCTCGGAGGTGTATTCGTAGAAGAAGACCTCCTTCTGGAAGGAGGCGTTGAGCAGGTCGAAGGACAGCTCGAGCATGAGGTCGTCCAGGGTCCACGTCCTGGCGGCGCGCAGATCCACGCGCCAGAAGGAGGGCAGGCGCCCGGCCTGGCTCCGCTCGCGCCGCACCCACCGGGGGTTGCCCTCGCTGTCCGTGGATTGACGCATGGGCTGGGGCGTGAGCTCCCCCGTTTCGGGGCGGCCGGTGTTGAAGTGCACCACGGCCCCCAGGGTGTAGCCGCTGCCCACCTTGCGGCTGATGGCCGCGTTGAAGACGTGCGCCTGCTCGAAGGCGAAGGGCACGGTGGCCCACGAGGTGCCCGTCATCCTGTTCTGGTCGTCGTAGCGTTCAATGCGCACCCGGCGCCGGCTCTGGAGGAAGCTGTAGGACGCCCAGCCAAACCAGTCACCGGCAGGCGCATGGCGCGCCATCAGCTCGAGTCCAAAGGCCTCGCCGCTCCCGGCCGGGTCCGCCGCCGCGACTCCGCCCCGGCGCCGGAGGTCGATGAGTTGCTGAAGGCTGAACTCCACCGTGCGACGCATGGGATTGTAGAAGATGTCGGTGCTCAGCTCCCACGCGGTGTGGGGCCGCCACTCGGCTCCCACGTCGAACTGCATTGCTTCCTGCAGGCCGTACCTGAGGCCGGACAGGTCCATCACCGGAAGCGGGAGCAGCACGGTGGGGGCCTGGTGGAACAGGCCCGCGCCCCCCTTGAGGACCAGGGCCTCCGTGAGGGCATGGCGCACCGTCAGCCGGGGCTCGAACGCCGTGTGGGTGGCTTCCCCAAGCAATTGATAGACATCCGCGCGCACTCCGGGGACGACCGTCCAGCGCGCGGTCGGGTGCCATTGCAGCTCCGCGTAGGCGCCGCTCATGCGCGCATCCGACGTGGGGCGGGTGAGCGGATCATCCTCGGAGAGGTACTCGGAGCCGGCGGGGGCCTCGCTTCCGGTGGCGACGATGGTCCCCCGCCGCTGCTCCACGTCCGCGCCCGCGGTGAGCCGCAGCGTCGAGCCCAGCGCTCGCGTCCACCGGAGGCGTCCCGCGAGGCTTTCCTGACGCAGGGTGAGCTCACCCAGCCTGACGCGGGGCGGGCCCCGTTCGGAGAAGATGCCCACCGCGTCCGCGCCCACCGCGAGGCCCACCTCCAGCTCTCCGCCAGCCAGGGGGTGGAGGCCGCGGAGGTCCACCCGGTGGAAGCGGGTGAGGCCTCCACCGCCATTCGTGACCTCCGGGAGCGGTTCCGCCACCTCCGGCGCGTACGAGGCCAGGACATCGGAGCTCCCGAGGGCCAGCAGGCGCACCCGTCCGCGCCCCACCTGCTGCTCGACGCGGGCCTGGTAGTCCCAGAACCTGGCGCTGAGGGACTTGGTGCCCGGCGCGGAGAGCGTGTTCACCAGCAGGGTGCTCAGCAGTCCCGAGTAGCTCATCCGGCCGCCCACGCTGATGCTGGTGCCCGTGGACGCGAGGGGCACCTCCAGGAACGCGGCGCTGTTGATGAAGTCCAGGGTGGCTGAGGCATGGAGCCGGTCCTCTCGCGGGCGGGAGAGGCGGGCCTCGATGGTGCCGCCGAGCTGCCGCCCGTACTGGACGGGCGGCGGCCCGGGAAAGAAGTCGAGGGAGTCGATGAACTCGGGCTGCACCACGGCCGGCCCGACCATCAGGTGGTAGAGCATCGGGAGGCGGACCCCGTCGACGAAGAAGCCCGTGGACGCCGGCTGGCCGCCCCGCACCACGGGATAGCCGAGGCCGGAGGCGAGGCTCGCCACGCCCGGCATCACCATGATGACGCGGAACGGATCCCCCTGTGTCCCGGGCACCTCGCGGAGCTCCGGCCCCTGCAGGCTGATGCGTGTCACCTCGGTGCGCGGCCGCTCCTCCCGCACCACCGTCTCGAACGGGCTCACCTCCAAGGGGTCGAGCCGGTAGATGACCTGGACCTGCTGGCCCGCGGTGACGGTCTCCAGGAACGAGGCGGGCTTGTGGCCCGGGGCACGCACCTCGACGGCGTGGGTGCCCGCTGGGAGCTGGAGCTCGAAGTGTCCCTCCGCGTCCGGCAGCACCACGTCCGGCATCCCCCATACCTGGACGGCGGCATCGGCCAGGGGACGGCGGGTGCCCCGGGCGCGCACCGTGCCCCGGACCTGTCCCTTCCGCGGTGCCTCGGCAGCGGCCTTCGCAGGCTCCTCGGCCAGCGTGGCAGGGGACGCGAGCAGCAGCCCCACCGTGAAGGCCCACCCGCTCAGGCGGAATGACAATCGAGACATGAATCCCTCCCTCTGCCAGGATAACGTTGCAGGTGCTCTCCACCGGCCAGGCTTCAGCCTGGAAATCCGCATGTGATTTCCCTGTCCGCTTTCCGGGCCCCGGTTCGTTTCCTCCAGAAACCCTTTCCTGCGCTTCCCAAGAGCCTTGGACACCGACCTCCAGAGCGCCTACCTCCGCTACTTTCCGCTCATCCGGGAGAAGTGCCGCCGGATGCTGGGGGACTCCGACGAAGCGGAGGACGTCGCGCAGGAGACCTTCATCCGGATGTGGAGGACGGGGCTCCGGGCGAAGGACGCCCGCCATGCGACCGCGTGGATCTACCGGACCAGCACGAACCTGGCCGTGGACCGGCTCCGTCAGCGCCGGAGCACGCCGCCGCGTTCCTCGGGGGAGCTGATGGATGAACGCTCCGCGGAGGCCACGCTGCGGCGGCGCCAGGAACTGGAAGCCTATGCGCGGCACCTGCCCGCGGATGCACTGGAGGCCGCCTTGATGAACCGGCTGGATGGACTGACGCAGCAGGAGATCGCCGAGGTGCTCCAGGTGTCCGAGCGCACGGTGCGCAGGCTCCTCCAGCGGCTCGATGCGCAGGTGGAGCACCTGAGAAGGACGCTGGGACCATGACGACGACCCCGCGGCATCCTTCCTTCATCGAGCTGGACCGCGCGGCGCTCGGCTCCCCCAGCCCGTCGCTCGCGCAACACCTCGAGACCTGCGCCGAGTGTGGTGCCTACCTCGAGCGCGTGACGCGGCCGGAACCCGTGCCCGCGTGGGCGCGGGCGCTCGGGACCGAGCCGCTCCGTGCGACGAGGCGGCTGGAATGGATGCGCTGGGGCTTGCCCCTGCTGGCCACCGCCGCGCTGGGGTGTCTGGTCCTCCTGTTCGTCCCGAGGACCCGGGGAGCGGAGGAGACGGAGTACCAGGGCCCCAAGGGCGCACCCTCCGTCGCCGTCCACATCAAGCGCGGCGACCGGGTCTTCCTCTGGGATGGGCGGACGCCGCTCGCGCCGGAGGACCGCATCCGGCTGCAGGTCTCTTCCGGGGCGCACCGGTACGTGACGGTGGCCGCGCGCGCGCCGGAGGGGCCGGCGGGGTGGACGGTGCTCTTCGAGGGCCCGCTCTCCTCGGAGCGGGACACGGCGCTGCCCACGAGCTGGCGGGTGGACGGGGCCGGCGGCGAGGAGACCCTGCGCATCCTGTTCAGTGGGGAGCCGCTGTCCGCGTCCCAGGCCGAGGCGCTCTTCTCCGAAGCGCCCCGGACCGCGAAGCTCTGGACCACCGAGTTGCGCCTCCCCAAGAGCCCTCCGCCATGAGTGGATTCACCCGTGCGTGCCTCCTCGTCATGGTCTCGTGGCTGATGGCCGCCACGGCCCGGGCCGGGGAGGAGCGTGCCGCTCCGCCCGCGTCGAGGAGGATGGCCGTCATCGTGGGCTCCAACGCGGCCGTGCTCGGCCGGGCCGCCCTGCGTTATGCGCACGACGACGCACGGCGGGTGGCGGACGTCCTCTCCCAGGT
Organism: Corallococcus sp. CA041A; assembly: GCF_003612075.1. Lineage (NCBI taxonomy): Bacteria > Pseudomonadati > Myxococcota > Myxococcia > Myxococcales > Myxococcaceae > Corallococcus > Corallococcus sp. CA041A. The sequence continues at coordinate 16,451 of NZ_RAWF01000011.1, read as the reverse complement.
GGGGGAGTTCCGCGCGGAGGACGTCGTGCTGTTGCTGGATCCCGCTCCCGAGGCGATTCTCGCGGCGCTCGACCAGCAGCTCGCGACCCTGCGCTCGGCGCCCGGGGACACGCTGCTGCTGTTCTACTACTCGGGCCATGCGGACCAGCAGGCCCTGTATCCCCAGGGCGCTCCGCTCCTGTTCACCGCGCTGAAGCAGCGCATCGAGAGCCCGGACGCCACGGTGCGGGTGGGCATCATCGATGCGTGCCGTGGCGGCGGGTGGACCCAGGCCAAGGGGCTTCACGCGGAGGCCCCCTTCGCGCTGGAGGTGCCCCTGCGCGTGCAGAGCACGGGCTCGGTGCTCATCGCTTCCAGCTCCGGCCTGGAGAATGCCCACGAGACGGAGGCCCTGGAGGGCTCGTTCTTCACCCACCATCTGGTGGCGGGGCTGCGCGGCGCCGCCGATGTCGCCGGGGATGGCGAGGTGTCGCTCGTCGAGGCCTTCACCTACGCGAAGCAGCTCACCATCCGCGACACGGCGGTGTTCGCGGAGCGCTTGCAGCACCCCAGCTTCGACATGAACCTCCGGGGGCGCGAGGATCTGGCCCTCACGCACGTGGACACGGGCGGAAGCATCGTCATGCTGCTCCAGCGCTGGGGGCCGCTGGAGGTGGTGCTCGGCTCGACGGGGAAGAGCGTCGTCGAGCTGCCCGAGGGCAAGCGGCAGGTGAGGATGTCCCTGCGTCCGGGACGCTACCTGTTGGTGCGCAAGGATCCGGACCGCCCGGCCGTGCGCGAGTTCAGCGTCCAGGCAGCGCAGTCGCTCCTCCTGGACGAAGAGCAGATGGTTCCGGCGAGCTTCTCCTCCATCGTGTCCAAGGGGCTCGACGGCTCCGCCACGACCTGGGACACGGGCACGCCGCACCGGCTGCTGATGCTCCATCCGTTGTCGCTCGCGTTCGAGGTGATGTTCCACCTGGAGTACGCGCAGGCACTGTCCCCTTCCTGGTCGTTCACGCTCGAGCCCATGTACTGGCAGGAGACGGGCGACCGGAAACTCAGGATGGCGGGGCTCGACGTGGGCGCCCACTACCACCTCTTCGGGAATGCCCCGGCGGGGCTCTTCGTCGGTTGGAAGGTGGGCGCGAGTGCCGTGGGGTTCGACGTGGGCTCCGACGGGGGCAGTACGATCTTCACGCTGCACCAGGGGCTCGACGTGGGCTACACGCTTCTGTTCTGGAACCGGCTCGTGCTGTCCCTGGGCGTGGGCGTGGGCTACGTCGTCTCGACGGGCGGGGACCTGGATTCCAGCTTCGAGCCGAACCCCGTCAAGACCGCGCTCGGCTCGCGCCGGCCGCAGCTGGGATTCTCCTCGAGTTACCGGGTCGCGGCCGGCGTCGCGTTCTGAACCGGTCGCCGCGCCCAACGCCTGGCAGGGACGAAAGGGATGCAGCGCGGAGGATGCGCCTTCATTCCCGCGGGGGTCCGGGAACGCGGGCTGAACTACTCGCGCAGACTCGTCAGACTCTTATCCATTGCCTTCCCTCCACAAGCAGCCATCGCCGTGCGCAACTCCGGCTGCTCAGCCAACTCTGCCGCTGCAACGATTCGCGTGCCAAAGATGAACAGTTCGACCTGGCCCATCTTGTCGCTCCAGTCTGGGGGTGGGGGTGGCGGCCAACCCCAAACCTTGGGCAGCTTCGGCCACAGAGGGGGACACAGATCCTCGATGTCCTGAACGATTCGCAGGGACTGCTTCAGCGTCCTGCTGGCAGCTTCTCCGCCAAGCAGAGATCCGAGACGCGAAAGACTTAGAATCTCCTGGATGTGGGCATCCGAGAGCGTGATCGCATAGCGCCACTTTGGGGGAAGTGGCTGTGGGTTCAATTCCACTTCTCCAACCATTTCGCGCCAAGGGTCGGGAAGGGGCCCGCGAACACGCTCGAACTGACGAGCAAGAACGCCTGTCCCGTAGCGAGGACCGTCCGAGTAGGAAGGACCAAGGATTTGGGCAAGCAGTCTAGCGACTGCTCTTGCGGACAACTTCAACTCTTCTGCCATGGCAAACCCCTTTCGAAACGCCGCGAGACTTCAAGTGCCAAGCCAAAGCTGTGCTCCGTACGACGCTGCTGCAATCCCCCGTGCTCGCCACGCGGCCACTCCTTCCCCTCGTAATTCACCGGTCCCATGCGCTTGGGTTGGCTGACCGCCTCGCGGCGCTCACGGAAACCGGTGGACGCCCCGCTGGCACGCGCTGGGAGAGGGCGCGCAGAAGGGCTACGGCGACTCCGCGACGTCGAACGACCCGAACCGAGACCCGCGGCTCAACCATCAGCCGTGGCACAAGGCGGACGTCGAGGACCAGCGCCCGCCTGCCGAGGAGCAGTCAGTCCACTCCGTCAAGCGGACACGCTCTGGGGAACCGGGTGGCGGCGGAATCGCTGACGTCAGGCGCGGCTTGCTCCAGCAAGGCCTTCGTGCCGGTCCGCGTCTCGAAGCGGCGGAGGAATTCCTTCAACGGCTCGGTGGTGAACTGCTCGCGGGAAATCCGCGTGGCCTGGATGGCGTGCTCAATGGCCTCGGGGGCGCCTTCCACTTCGACGAGCAGGTCCATTCGTGGGAACTGCTCGAGGCGCACGCTGGCGCCGCCGAACACGTACCAGGCGATCTCCCGAGTGATGTACTCGCTCATCGCGAAACCCGTGCGCTCGAGGATCTCCCGCAGCGTCGTTTCATCCTCCACCCGGGTGTTCAACTCCTCGCGCACCTTGTAGCCACGCTCCAGACGGGCGCTGCCCTTCCACGTCAACTCCGTCCAGCCGCCCGCCGGTGCCTGGTAGGTGCGGACCCGCAGCCGTCCGGCTCCGCTGTCTGGACGTGTGTCGAGCGTGTAGTACCGATCCATCATCGTCCCCGCGAAGCGCAGTCGTCCGCCCGCGCCCTCGACGTGCCGGCGGCGCAGCGCCAGGTCGTCCACGACGCTCTTGAACTCCACTTCATGCATGGGTCGCATCTTGGTGAACACCGATGAGATCCGCATGGGGTTGGGGATGAGGGCGTTCTCATTCGCTGACAACCGCGCGTGGATTCCACGCCGAAGATGAGGTGGCGATGAAAAGTCTCTCAGGGATGCATTGGCTCGCGGACACAGCCCGCCGTGTCAGGCATGAGTCAATACGTCCCCGTGCCTCGGAGCATGGTTGTCCGGGTGCCATCGGGGCGAAAGGACGCCAGATGCCGAGCACGCCCGGAGGAGCCGCCCATCCCCGTGGGTGGCCATGGGGCCTGGGGGCGACCCTGATGCTCGTGCTCGTGCGGCTGCTCTACGCGGGGCAGGTGGAGCTGGCGCCGCAGGAAGCCTATTACTGGCAATACGCGCGACACCTGGACCTGTCCTATCTGGACCACCCTCCGATGTGCGCCTGGTGGATGGCATTGTCCGTCCGGCTCCTGGGGGACTCGCAGCTCGCGCTGCGCCTGCCCGCCATCCTGTCCTCGGCATTGCTTGGCGGTGTCCTGTATTCACTCGGCAAGCGGTTGTACTCGCCCGCGGTCGGGGTGCTGACGGCGGTCGCCGCGAACGCCACGGTCCTCTTCGGCCTGGGGGCGGTGGTGATGACGCCGGACGTCCCGCTCGTGCTGTTCTGGGCCGCAGCGCTGCGCGTGCTCTGTGAATTGGTGCTGCCGGATGGACAGGGCCCCGGGCGCCTGGGCTGGCGCTGGTATCTGCTGGGCGTGTTCTGCGGGGGCGCGCTGCTGTCGAAGTACACCGCCGCGCTGCTGCCGCTCCAGGTGCTGGGCACGGCGCTGGTGACACGGCGGGGCCGAGAGGCCCTGCGCACCCTGCATCCCTACGCCGCGTGTCTCCTCATGTTCGCGGTGTTCTCACCGGTGCTGCTCTGGAACCACGCGCATGCCTGGGCCTCCTTCGCGTTCCAGACCACCGGCCGCGCCCGGACGGTGGATGGCTTCCATGGATACCTCGTGGGCCGCTATCTGGGACTTCAGGCGGTGGCCGTGGGACCGCTGCTCTACCTGGCGCTGCTGCTGACCGCGGGCGTCCTCGTGCGCCAGGCGTGGAGGGGAGATGACCGCGCGCGGCTGCTGGCCTTCGCCAGCGTGCCGGGACTCGCCCTGTTCACCCTGGTGAGCCCCCTGCACTGGGTGAAGATGAACTGGGTGGCCCCCGCGTACCTGGGCCTGATGGTGGCCGCCGCCGCGGGTGCTTGGGCGTTGCGCGAGCACCGGGCCGTGCGTGGCTACGCGGCGCTGAGCGTGGGCGTGGGCGCGGTGCTGATGACCGGCATGTATCTGATGCCGCTCTGCCCGTGGATTCCCTTTCGTGAGCGCGACAACCTGGTGAGCGGCTGGCATGAGCTGGCCGAAGCCGTGCAACGGCACCGCGAGGCGGCCGGCCCCCCCGCGCCGATGGTGGTGGGCTGGGGCTACAAGACGGCGAGCGAGCTGGCGTACTACCTGCCCGACCACCCGGAGACCCAGTCCGACTCCGCGCTGGGCGGCGACGGGCTGGCGTATGGCTTCTGGCTGGACCGGGTGCGACCCGGCGCGGACGCCCTCATCGTCGCGGACCTGCGCCAGCCGCTGCGCGACGCGGCGGCGAGGCTGGACGCGCATTGCGCGGCGGTGCGTGAGCTGCCCTCCGTGACGGTGCACCGCGGCGAGCGGCCGGTGACGACCTTCAGGCTGTGGACATGTCAGCGCTGGCATGCTCGGCCGGAAGTGGCGGCCCGTCAGACACTTCCGGCTTCGGGAGGCGCAAGATGAAACGGCTTTCGCCGTCGACCCTCGAGTAGTCGAGCGTGCCGCCATGCGCCTCGGCGATGGTCCGCGACACCGCGAGCCCCAGGCCGGTGCCCTCGCCCTGCCGCGATGCGTCCGCCCGGGCGAAGCGCTGGAAGAGCCGGGCCTCGAAGCCGGCGTCCACCCCCTTGCCGTCATCCCCCACGGTGACGCGGACGCCGGTGTCCGTCGCTTCCAGCTCCAGGCGGATGCGCTCGCGAGCGTAGCGGCACGCATTGGAGAGCAGGTTGTCCAGCACGTGGCTCAACAGGACCGGATTGCCCCGGACCTGCGTGGGGTCGCCCGTCAGCTCCAGCGTCAAGCTCCGGGACTGCGCCGCCAGCAGCTGCTCCGTGCGCTGAAGGGACTGCCGTGCCAGGGCGTGCAGCTCCACGGGCTCCAGGGTGATGACCTGGGTGCCGGCATCCGCGCGCGCCAACTGGAGCAGCGCGTCCACCAGGAGGCTGAGCTGGCGGGTTTCATCGAGCACGATGGCCAGCGTGCGGCGATACTCCTCCGGCGTCCTCTCCCTGCGCAGGCTGACCTCTGTCTCGCCCATGATGATGGTGAGCGGCGTGCGCAGCTCGTGCGCCGCGTCGGAGGTGAAGGAGCGGATGCGCACGAGCGACGCGCGGGCGTCCGAGAGGAGCTCGTTCAGGGTCCCCGCCAACGTGTCCCACTCGTCACCGGTTCCCCGGTCGGGCAGGCACAGGTCCAGCTCCGAGGCCCGCGCGGCACGGACCCGGTCACGGGCTTCACGCAGCGGCGCCAGCGCCTTGCGAGCCAGCGCGCCGCCCATCACGATGGACCCCACCACCGCGATGGGCATGCTGAAGACGATGGCGCCCAGTGCCTGCAGCGCTTCGTCGAAGATTCCCTCGTGCAACCACAGGCTGGGGTTCTCGGCGTGCTGGAAGTACTCGCTGGTGGCCAGCACCACCGTCACCAGCACGCCGTAGAGGAGCGTGGTCCCCAGGACGGAGCCGGCGAAGAAGTAGGTCAGCTGGGCGCGGAGCGAACGCGGGCGCCTCATGCGCGGCTCCGGAGCACGTAGCCCACGCCGCGCACGGTGTGGATGAGCTTGGTGGGGAAGGGCGTGTCCACCTTGGCCCGGAGGTAGCGGATGTAGACCTCCACGACGTTGGAGAAGGTCTCGAAGTCGTGCTCCCACACAGCCTGCACGATGCGGGTCCGGGACAGGACCTCGCCCGCGTGCTCGAGCAGGAATTGCAGCAGCGCGTACTCCCGCGCGGTCAGCGGAATCTCCACGCCGGCCCGGACCACCTTCCGCGTGGTGGGGTCCATGGTCAGGTCCGCGTGGCTCAGCAGGGGCGTGGCGCGGTTGTCGACGCGGCGGAGGATGGCGCGGAGGCGCGCCAGCAGCTCATCGAAGGCGAAGGGCTTGATGAGGTAGTCGTCCGCGCCGGCATTGAGCGCGCTGATGCGGTCCGCGACCGCGTCCTTCGCGGTGAGCATGAGGATGGGCGTCATGTCCTGCTTCGCGCGCAGCGCCCGCAGCACGTCCAGTCCGGACATGCCGGGCAGCATCCAGTCCAGGATGATGAGCGCGAAGCGCTCGTGGCGCATCAGCTCCTGGGCGTGCACGCCGTCCACGCACTCGCGCACGCGGAAGCCCTCTTCCGTGAGGCCCCGGGAGATGAAGGCGCGGACCCGCAGTTCGTCTTCGACGATGAGGATGGACACGATGGGATTCCTAGCAGCCCGGCCCGGTGGCACGGGGGAATGACAACCGCAGGTGGGCTCCCCGCGGTGAGGGGAGGAACTCCGCGTGGGCCCGGTGGGCTCGGGCGACGAGCGCTACCAGGGACAGGCCAATGCCATGGCCCTGCTTCCCGGCGCGGGCGCTCGGCGTGCGGTAGAAGGGTTCGAAGACGCGCATCGAGTCCTCGGGCGCGATGCCCGGTCCCTCGTCGAGCACGTCGAGGAGAATGGCGTCCCCCGTCTGCTGGAGGGACACGCGGACGCGCCCGCCGTTGGAGAACTTGAGCGCGTTCTCCACCGCGTTGTCGACGAGCTGTCGCAGCAGGTGGCTATCTCCCGGGATGATGCCCCGGGTCTCGGCGTCGACGTCGATGCGGCGCTGCTCGCCTTCGGGCAGGGCGCGCACGACGTCCTCCACGAGGTCCGACAGGCTCACCGGCTCGGAGAGCGCGAGCTCGCCCTGGGTTCCCTCCGCCAGCACCATCAGCCGCTCCACCAGCACCCCCAGCGACGTCACCGTCCGGAGCATTCGCTCCAGCGCCAGCGCGGTGTCCTGGGGCTGTGGGGTCTCCGCCTGGAGCTCCAGCTCCGCCCGCAGCGTGGTCAGGGGCGTGCGCAGCTCATGCGCGGCGTTGGCGGCGAAGCGGCGCGACTGGTCCAGGGCTTCATGGAGGCGCGTGAGCAGGTCCACCAGCGCGGTGCGCACGGCGTTCACTTCTCCGTAGCGGGCCGGGGCATGGAGGGGGGCGGGGATGGGACCGCCGGGCTCGATGCGTGAGAGCGCCTCGCTCAGCTCCGTGAGGGGCCGGGCCGCCCAGCGCGCCACGCGCCGGCTCACCCCCAGGCTCAGCAGGGCCGCGCAGCCCGCGGCGATCAACGCGGCCAGCGGGAGGGAGAGCCGCAAGAGGGGGATGCTTTCCAGCCGCTCCATGGCCACTGCCAGATGCCCGTGGCCCCTCACACCGCAAAGCCGCACACCCGAGTTGCCCGGGAGTGGGGACCAATCACAGCCGTCATGGATGGGAATGCCGGTTGCGCCGCCCAGCCATTCGTTTTCGGAGAACAGGGCGATGTGGATGCCAAAGGCAGCCAGTTCCTTCTGCTCGTCATGGGCCGCGGCCGCTGCTTCCGCGGCTCCCATTCCGGCGGACTCCTCCACCAGGTCCACCGCTGCGTCCCGCAGGCGCCGGTCCTCGCCCGCGAGCAGCAGACGATAGGCAATCAGCCCGGTGGCTCCAGCCGTGAGCGCGCTGCTGGCCAGGGTGACCACCAGCATGGCGCGCGTCAGCCTGCGCACCATCGAATCCCTGGGGTGCCCGGTGTCAGCCGCTTCCAAGGCCATACCCCTCGCCGCGCAGCGTGCGCACCACGTCCTCGCCCAGCTTGCGGCGGATTCGCCCGACCAGGACTTCCAGGCTGCTCGCGGCCCCGCTGGTGACCTCGCCCCAGACGGACTCCAGCAGCGCGTCCCGGCCCACGACGCGGTCTCCGTGTGCGGCCAGCATCTCCAGGATGGCCCACTCCCGCGCGGTGACGGACACGGTGCTGCCAGCGCGGAGCGCCTCCCTCCGGCCGAAGTCGAGCACCACGTCACCCAACTGGACGCGGACGGTGCTGGCCCGCTCCCGTCGCCGTCCCAGTGCGCGCACCCGCGCCCGCAGCTCCGCGATGGCGAAGGGCTTGCCCAGGAAGTCGTCCGCGCCCGCGTCCAGCCCCTCCACCCGCTCGGCCACGCGGTTGTGGGCGGTGAGGATGAGGATGGGTGTCTGGACGCCGTCCTCGCGCAGCTCCCGGCAGAGCGAGAGCCCGGATCCGTCCGGAAGCCCGATGTCGAGCACGATGACGTCCACCGCGTCCATGAGCGCCTGCCGCGCCTGCTCCACGTCGCCGGCCTGCCGGACGACATGGCCGTCGCGCTCCAGAGCCTGGGTGACAAGGGCGCGCAGCTCCTGATGATCATCGACGACGAGGACTCGCATGGCGGGCTTTCGAGTCGGAGCTATACCACTGGCGGGAAGGCTCCGGCCGGGGGCTCCCGGCGCCGTTCAGCCGCCGTTCAACCGGTGCTGGCAGGGTCGCCGCATGCCTTCCCGGTGCAGGCCCCGAAGACCCGACGCTCGCCTGATGCTGCTCGCGTGGCTGCTGTTGGCCACGGCCTGTGCCACCTCGCCCTACGACCGGGCGTGGGTGTCCTCGGAGCTCGCGGCGCGTGCCGCCCCCCTGGGCCCCGGCGCGGACGGGAACCCCTCCCTCCCGCCAGGGCTCACGGACGCGGCGACCCTTGAGGAAGGCACGGCCGTCGCCGTCGCCCTCTGGAACAGCGCCGCGCTCCAGGCGGACATGGCCCAGCTCGGCATCTCGAGGGCCGACCTGGCCGAGGCGGGAGCGCTGCCCAATCCCACGTTCTCCCTGCTGCTGCCCGTGGGCCCCCGGACGATCGAGTCCTCGCTGCTCCTCCCGCTCTTCGCCCTCTGGCAGCGACCGGCCCGTGTCGCCGCCGCGAAGGCGCAGGTGGAGCAGGTCGCTCGCGGGCTCGTGCAGAACGGCCTGGATGTCGCCCGGGATGTCCGTGTCGCGCACGCGGACTGGGTGCTCGCGGAAGGGCGGCGCGGAGCATTGGAGGAGCTCGCGGGCCTGTGGTCGCGGACGCTGGAGCTGGCAGAGGCGCGCCTGGCCGCGGGGGACGCCAGCCGCGTGGAGGTGGATGCTCTGCGCGCGGAGAAGCTGCTGGCGGAGGACGCCTCCCGGCGCGCGCGCACGGAGGTGCTGCTGGTCCGGGAGCGGCTGCGGCTCCTGATGGGCGTGGTGCAGAGCCCGCTGTTCGCGCAGGCCCTTCCGAAGGAATCCCCCCGCGAGTCCCGCACCCTGCGTCCGCTGCCTGAACTCATGGAGCTGGCGCAGGCCGCCCGGCCGGACGTGCTCGCCACGGAGCTGGGCATCCAGATGGCGGGGAGCCGGCTGGGCTGGGAGAAGGCGCGCATCGTCAACCTGCTCGCGCGGCTGGACGTGAAGCCGTCGACGTCCGCGAACGGCTCGCCGCAGGCGCTGTGGGTGCCGGGCGCGCAGCTGGACGTTCCCATCTTCAACTGGAACCCCGGGGGCATTGGACGCGCGGAGGCGGAGCTGATGCGCGCTTCCGCCCGCTATGTGCTCTTGCGGCAGCAGGTCGCGAACGAGGTCCTCGTGGCCCGTGAGCGCGTGCTCCAGGCGTCCAGCTCACTCGCGGCATTCCAGGCGGACATCCTCCCGGCGCTGACGGCCGCGAGCGACGGCGCGCGGAAGTCCTTCGACGCCGGGGATGCGCCGTACGTGTTGGTGCTGGATGCCCTGCGCCGGTTGGCCGACGCGAGGCTCCGCACCCTTGAACTCGAAGCGGACCTGCGCCGCGCGCTCGCTCAGCTGGACCGGGGTCTGGGCAAACAGGGAGTGGCTCATGAATAGGCTTGTCCGGCTGATGGCCGTCGCCGGTTTCGTCGCCCCGTCGTTCGCCTGCCAGGAGAAGAAGCCCGCGGCGCCACCGCCCGCCGCGGTGGTGAACTCCCACGTGACGGAGGCTTCGCTCGCGACGGTGACGCTCCAGCCCCAGGCGGAGGCGCGGCTGGACCTGCGCGTCCAGCCGGTGGAGAAGCGCAGCGCGGAGCGGCGGCGGATGCTGGGCGGCGAGGTCGTCGTCCCGTCTGGCAATGCGCTGGTGGTGACCGCGCCCGTGGCGGGCGGCGTCGTGGCGGAGGGCGGCACCGCGCTGCGTCCCGGGGCCACGGTGAAGCGGGGCGACGTGCTGTTGCGGCTGGTGCCGCTCGCCACCGTGGACCGGGACCTGCTTGCCCAGGCGCGCAGGGCGGCGGACGTGGCCCGTGCCCGCGACGAGGTCTCGGCGGAACGGCTCGCCCGCGCGGAGCGGGTGCTCGCGGATGGCGCGGGCACGGCGCGCGCCGTGGAGGAGGCCCGGGCCGAGCGCGCCGTCGCCGGGTCGGAGTTGGTGGCCGCGCGCACGCGGCTGGAGCTGGTGAGCCGCTCACCGCTGGAGTCGGACGTCAGCATGCGCATCCTCGCGCCGCGCGACGGCGTCCTGCGCCAGGTGTCGGTCGCGCCCGGGCAGACCGTCACGGCGGGAGCGCCTCTCTTCGAGGTCGTGGGCGTCACCGCGAACTGGGTGCGCGTGCCCCTCTTCGTCGACGAGGTCCACCGCGTGAAGCCGGACGCGCCCGTGCGCGTGCACGCGCTGCTGTCCGGCCAGGACGAGGGCGTGGAGGCGCTGCCGGTGATGGGGCCGCCCAGCGCGGATCCGGTCTCCGCCACGGTGGACCGCTTCTATGAACTGCCCGCGTCCGCGCGCTTCGCGCCGGGCCAGCGCGTCGGGGTGTCGCTGCGCTTCGACGCGGGAGAAGCGCTCCTCTCCGTGCCTGCGTCCGCCGTCGTCTACGACGCGCTGGGCGGAGCCTGGGTCTACGTGCGGGAGGCGGAGCACGTCTACGCCCGCGGCCGCGTGGACGTCGTGCGCCAGGAGGGCACGGACCTGCTGCTCGGACGGGGCCCCCGCGAGGGCACCCCCGTGGTGACGGTGGGCGCGGCGGAACTGTTCGGCACGGAGTTCGGGGCGGGCCACTGAGGAAGACCTGATTCCAACATGCACAAGCTCATCTCCGCCTGCCTCCACTTCCGGATCATCCCCATCGCCGCGGCGGTCCTGCTGCTCATCCTCGGCTACGCGAGCCTTCGCGGCATGCCGCTGGATGTCTTCCCCGAGTTCGCTCCACCGCTGGTGGAAATCCAGACAGAGGTCCCCGGCCTCTCCAGCCTGGAGGTGGAGAAGCTGATCACCACGCCCCTGGAGAACGGCCTCGCGGGCGTCCCCGCGCTGAAGACGCTGCGCTCCAAGTCCGTGCTGGGCCTGTCCTCCGTGGTGCTCATCTTCGAGCGGGGCTCGGACCTGTTCCGGGCGCGGCAGTTGGTGCAGGAGCGGCTGGCTCGCATCGCACCCACGCTGCCCTCGGTGGCGCGCCCTCCGGTGATGCTCTCCCCCGTGTCGGCGACGAGCCGCGTCCTCAAGGTCGGCCTGCGCTCCGACACGTTGGACCGGATGGCGCTGTCGGACGTGGCGCGGTGGACAATCCGCCCCCGGCTGATGGGCATCCCCGGCGTGGCGAACGTCGCCATCTGGGGACAGCGGGATCGCCAGTTCCAGGTGAAGGTGGATCCGGAACGGCTGCGCGCCGCGAACGTCACCCTGGATGACGTCCTGCGCGTCGCGCGCGATGCGAGCCTTCCGTCCTCGGGAGGCTTCATCGACACACCCAACCAGCGGCTGGCGGTCAGCCTGCCGGGCTCCACCACGCTGGCCGCGCTGGAGGACGTGCCCGTGGCCTTCCGCAACGGAGCCTCCATCCGGCTTGCGGACGTGGCCACGGTGCAGGAGGGACATCCACCGCCCATCGGCGAGGGCATCGTCGACGACACGGCCGGCATCCTCCTCATCATCGAGAAGCAGCCCTGGGGCAACACGCTGGAGGTCACCGAGCAGGTGGAGGCCGCGCTCGAACAGATGCGTCCGGCGCTCCAGGGCGTCACCGTGGTGCCGGGCATCTTCCGTCCGGCGACCTTCATCGAGACCGCGTTGGGCAACCTCCGGCACGCCGTGCTGGTGGGCTGCGTGATGGTCATCATCGTCCTCTTCGCCTTCCTCCAGGACGTGCGCACGGCGGCCATCAGCCTGGTGGCGATTCCGCTGTCCCTGGTGGGCGCCATCGTCGCGCTGCGGCTGGTGGGCGCCACCCTGGACACCATGGTGCTCGCGGGCCTGGTGCTGGCGCTGGGCGAGGTGGTGGACGACGCCATCATCGACGTGGAGAACGTGCAGCGGCGCCTGGCGGAGAACCGGGCGCTGGGCCATCCGCGCTCCGCCTTCCAGGTGGTGCTCGACGCGTCGCTGGAGGTCCGCAGCGCCGTCGTCTACGCGACCATCATCGTCGTCCTCGTCTTCCTGCCGGTGTTCCTGCTGGAGGGCGTGAGCGGCGCCTTCTTCCGTCCGCTCGCGGTGGCGTACGTGCTGGCGGTGGGCGCCTCCATGGCGGTCGCGCTCACGCTGACCCCGGTGCTGTGCCTGCTGTTCCTGACGGGGAAGGGCGAGGAGCACACGCCGCGGCTGGGCGGATGGCTGCGTGAGCGCATCCGCCCGCTCGTCGCCTGGATGATGGACCGGCCCCGGGTGGCGGTACGAAGCGTCATCGCCGTGCTGCTGGGAGGCGGCATCCTCGCGGCGATGCTGGGCGAGGGCTTCCTGCCGCACTTCCAGGAGTCCGACTTCCTCATGCACTGGGTGGCCAAGCCGGGGACGTCCGGAGACGCGGTCCTCCGCACGGCGCTGCGGGCCAGCGAGGAGCTGCGGGCCATCCCGGGCGTCCGCCACTTCGGCGCGCACATCGGCCGAGCCGAAGTGGCCGACGAGGTGGTGGGCCCCAACTTCGCGGAGCTGTGGATCAGCCTGGACGCCGTCGACGACTACCCGGCCACCGTGCAGCGCATCCACGACGTGGTGGAGGGCTACCCCGGCCTCTACCGCGACGTGCAGACGTATCTCCAGGAGCGCATCAAGGAGGTGCTCAGCGGCGCCAGCGGCTCCATCGTGGTGCGCGCCTCGGGGCCCGACCTGGACGTGCTGCGCTCGAAGGCGCACGACATCGAGGCGAAGCTGCGAGGCATCCCCGGCGTGGTGAACCTCAAGGTGGAGCCGCAGGTGCTGGTGCCCCAGGTCCAGCTGCGGTTGGATCCGGAGGCGGGGCGCCGGCTGGGACTCACTCCGGGAGACGTGCAGCGCGCGGTGTCCACGCTGCTGCAAGGCACCAAGGTGGGAGAGGTCTACCGCGACGAGCGCACCCTGGACGTCGTCGTGTGGGGCGAGGACTCCGTGCGCCAGGACGTGGCCGCGGTGCAGGCGCTGCGCCTGCGGGCTCCCTCGGGCATGCCCTACCGGCTGGGCGACGTGGCGCGGGTGGAGCTCGTGTCCGTTCCCAACATCATCCAGCACGAGGGCGCTTCACGCCGGCTGGACATCACCTGCGACGCCCAGGGGCGGGCGCTGGGCGCGGTGGTCACCGACATCCGGGCCGCGCTCTCCGGCCTGGACTGGCCCACTGGCCACCACGCGGAGGTCCTGGGCGAGTACGCGGAGCGCGAGGGTGCGCGCACGCGGCTGTTGGGCTTCTCCATGCTCGCGGTGCTGGGCATCGCCCTGGTGCTCTACCTGGACTTCCAGTCGGGCCGGCTCGTGGCCTTCACCCTGGGGACGCTGCCCTTCGCGCTGGTGGGCGGAGTGGTGGGCGTGCTGCTCACCGGCGGGGTCGTCTCGCTGGGCTCACTCGTGGGGTTCGTCACCGTGCTGGGCGTCGCCGCGCGCAACGGCATCCTCCTGGTGAGCCACTACCGCCACCTGGAGGCCAGCGAGGGCGTCCCGTTCGGCCGCGAGCTCGTCCTGCGCGGGACGCTGGAGCGGCTCCAGCCCATGGCGATGACGACGCTGACGACGGCCCTGGCGCTCGTCCCGCTGGTGGTGGGAGGCCTGAAGCCCGGGCAGGAGATTGAACACCCCATGGCCGTCGTCATCCTCGGAGGGCTGTTCTCCTCCGCCGTGCTCAACGTGCTGCTCGTCCCCTCCCTGTATCTGCGCTTCGGGAGGGGAGCCGCCACCCGCGTTAGAGCTGAACCTTGAAGCCGCCAATGAGCATGCGGGGCGCGTTGGGGCGCGCGCCGTACGGACGACGGCCGACGATGACCGCCTCGTCCAAGAGGTTGCGGCCGCTCACGTAGAGCTGCCCCCAGCGGGTGATGTTCCAGTTGGCGTTCACGTCGAACGTCAGCAGGGCTCCCGTCTTCAGGCCCTCGGGGATTTCGCCCTGGCCCGCCTGCTCGCGCATGCTGCTCAGGAAGGTGGAACTGATGAAGGCGCCCCAGCGCGCGCCCTCCACGCCAATGGAGGCGAAGAGCTGGTGGTTGGGCACGTAAGGCAGCTCGTCTCCCGCCACCACGTTGCCGAACTGCGGATCCGCCGAACGGAAGTCGTTGAGCAGCTTGGTGTGCGTGAACGTGTAGGCCACCGTCAGCGGGAAGGTGATGCCGCCGCCCGGACGGAAGGTCTTCTCCGCGTAGGCCTCCAGGCCGTAGATGTTCGCCTCGCCCGCGTCCACCTGGCGGTCCAGGTTGTCGTTGAAGCAGCCGTTGGAGAAGGTGCAGACGTCGGTGAGGTTGGAGTAGTCGTTGAAGAAGCCCACCACCTCGAAGCGCTCACTGCGCCGCGACCAGCGCGCCCCGGCCTCGTAGTTGATGCTCTTCTCCGGGCCCACGACCTGGGGCTGGCCCGGCGCGGGCGGGGAGAAGCCCCGGTAGGCGCCGGCGAACAGGCCCAGCGCGGGGTTGAGCGCGCCGTACACGCCCACGCCCGGCATCAGCGCCTCCAGTGACCCGTTCTGGGTGGTGACCGCCAGCCTGTCCACGGACTTGGAACGGATGACCTCCAGCCGCACGCCCGGCGTCACCACCAGGGGCCCCCAGGCGATGGCGTCCGTCGCGTGCAGCGCGAGCGCGTGCGTGGAGTCCTTGTTGTCGGCGGTGACCTCCGTGGTGCCGCCCTCGGCGACCAGCTCGCCGGACACCATGCGGAAGCCGTCCTGGGTGTGGCGCCGGTCGATGCTGTCGAAGTGGTAGCGCACGCCGAACTCGACGTTGTGCGACAGCGCGCCCGTCCGCGCCGACCAGCGGGCGACGCTCTGGAGGCCCTGGTTCACGAAGACGCGGTAGTTGGGCCCGATGAGGATGGTCTCTCCCGGCGTGGACGAGTCCTGCTCGCCGGTGAGCACGCTGTAGTAGATGGCGTTGCGCGCGCTGGTGGGGTCCGCGAGCACGTCGGAGATGCTGATGCCGCGGAAGCCGTTCACCTTGCGCCAGCTGCGGTCCAGGTCCTGGCGGTACAGCGACGTCGTCACCGTGATGTCGCGCCCCTCCAGCACGTGGCTGAGCACCGCCTGGGTGCGGTGCCACCGCATGTGGTCGAACTGGCTGGCCTTGTAGCGGCGCAGCGGGTTCGCCGCGAAGTCCGCGTCCGACAGGCCCAGGTACGTCTCGTTGGAGCCCTCGTCGGAGTAGCCCAGCTTGAGCTGGAGCGTCTGGCGCAGGTCGCCGTCCGGCACCAGTCGGTAGCGCGCCTTGGCCATCCACTCGTTGCGGTGGAAGCCGGTGGTGGCGTCGCTGTTGTCCAGGTCCTTGAACCCGCTGCTGCGCAGGTGGACGCCTTCGATGAGGAAGCCCGCGCGCTCGGTGCTGGCGCCGAAGAAGCCGTGCGCCTTGCCGTACAGGTACTGGCCGCCCGCGACGTCCAGGCCGAACGACTCCTGCGCGGGGATGTCCCGGGTGATGAGGTCCACGGAGCCGCCCACCGTCTGCGGGCCCTGCTGCACGGAGGACGGGCCCTTGAGCACGCGCACCGACTGCATGCGGGTCATCAGGGGGAAGTAGTACGCGGCGGGCGCGGAGTACGGCGCCGGTCCGAAGAGGATGCCGTCCTCCAGCAGGGTGACCTTCTTGCTGCGGTCCGGGTTGACGCCGCGCAGGCCCAGGTTGGGCCGCAGGCCGAAGCCGTCCTCGCCACGGCCGTACACGCCCGGCACGGACTGGAGGATGGCCTGGGGGTCGTCCAGCTCGTAGCGCTGGAGCTTCTCCGGATTGAGGATGTGGATGGAGCCGCTCGTCTTCGCCTCGGACGTGCCCACCACGACGCTCTCGAAGCGGCGATTGTCCACGGGCGGCGTCCCGTCGAGGGGCGCATCGGCCGGAACAGCTCCCGCCACGGCGGGCTCCGGCGGCGCGGGCTCCGACTGCACGGGCTCTGACGGCGCGGGCTCGGTGACGGGGGCGGAGACGGACGGCTCACCGGCGGCGGCCGGAGCGGGCTCTTCGGT
>NZ_RAWF01000119.1:0-29321 GCF_003612075.1 Corallococcus sp. CA041A | reverse complement strand
GCTGTGGGGCGACGTGGAGCTGGCGGCGAGAGACAGGGGCGGCAAGGTGCTGGCCACCACGGCGGACGCGCCACACCTGTTGGCCACGGTGCTGGTGGCCCGGGGCGACTTCGCGGCGCGCTACCCGGACGCGGTGCGGCGGGTGCTCCGGGGGCTCTTGGACGCGGGGCAGGGCGTGCTCAAGTCCCCGGCGGCCGGGGCGCGGCTCCTGGGAGAGGTGGCGCCCTATCTGGGGGACCCCTCGGAGGCCATCCGCAGCGCGCCGCCCGCGACGCTGGCGGACAATCGGGCCTTCTTCGGACTTTCCGGCGAGGCTCCGGTTACCTATGACGAGCTCTTCCAGAGCGCCGCGGCGCTCTTCCAGAAGCTCAATCGCGGGACGGTGCCCCCTCCGGCGGAGGACACGCGGGACCTGGGCGCTCTGAAGTACGTCTCCGAGGCGCGGGGGCCCTGAAGCGGGCCGGAAGAGGGAAGGGGAGTCGGACGTGGCGAAGACACCGAACTACATCAAGGCCGCGTTCCTCCTGCCGGCCAACCTGGTGGGGCTGACGACGGCGGCCATGTCCAGCGCCGTGACGCAGGAGCCGCTGCCCATGATGGTGGCGCTGGGCGTGGAGGGCGTCTACCTGGCCGTCGTGTCGTCCATGAAGCGCTTCCAGCGCGCCGTGCGGGCGCAGCAGCCGGACAACCCGGAGGCCGCGCGCGCGGCGGTGGACTCGCTGCTCGCGGACCTGGCGCCGTCGCAGCGCGACCACTACCAGCAGCTGGTGGGGCTGAAGGAGAAGATCCTCGCCAACTACCGCAAGCTGCCCGGCGGGCGAGTGCTGGCGGCGGACAGCGAGCCCAAGCTGGACGCGCTGCTGACGTCCTTCCTGCGGCTCATCTCCGCGCTCAACCAGTACCGCACATACCTCAGCGGGTCCGACCGGGAGCACCTGACCTCCGAGGTGGCGGCGCTGGAGGCGGAGGTCGCCGGGGAAGCCAACCCGCGCCTCAAGGACGTGAAGGGCAAGCGCGTGGAGATTCAGCGCAAGCGCCTGATGCGCTTCGAGCAGGCGGGCGAGAGCCGCGAGGTGGTGAGCCACCAGCTGGCCGGCATCGAGGACCTGATGCGGCTGACGCACGAGCAGTCCATCGCCATCCGCGACCCGGAGAGCGTCAACCGGCAGCTGGACGTGCTCTCCGCGGAGACGGAGGCCACGGACGAGACCGTGCGCCAGATGGAGCGCTTCCTCGACTTCACCGAGGAGACCTCCGCGCCCCTGCCGCACGGCGGCACCCGCGTGCGGTAGAGCGGGCACGGGCCCGGACGGGCACCTGTTCACCGTGGCACCTTGCGGCACCGGCGGGGGCCTGTGACGGAGCACGAATAGATTGACTCTCCGCCGCAGGCATCCTGTCCTGCCGCCCATGCTCCGCCGCGTTGGATTCGTCCCGTTGGTCCTGCTGTTGGTCGTGTTCGCCGGCTGCTCGCGCTGCGGGAAGGAGGCGGCCGGGCCCGCGGATTCGCCCCGGGGCGTGTCGCGCTACCTGCCGCGCACCGCGCAGGCGGCCGTCGTCATCGACGACCTGGGCACGCTGGGCGAGAAGCTGGCGCGCTTCCAGAACCTCAAGGTGGCCTCGTTCGTCGCGCAGCTGCAGAACTTCCCCTCCGCGGAGCGCTACGTGTCCGCGGTGATGCGGCAGGTGGGCGTGGACCTGCGCAGCCGCAAGGCGCTGGAGGACGCGGGCATCGACCCGAAGCGCGGCGCGGGCGCGGCCTTCCTCGGCGGCACGCAGGCGGTGTCCGTCATTGGCGTGAAGGACGCGGACAAGCTGAAGACGACCTTCGCCACCTTCGCCCGCACGCGCCTGGGTGCCTCCGAGGAGAAGGAGGCCAAGACGGACGCCGGGCGGCTCGTCACCTTCCACCGCCCGGGCTCCACGGAGCCCATGCTGGGCATGCTCTTCCTCAAGCACGACCTGGTGCTCCTGTCCGCGGGCGCGTCGGTGGCGCGGCTGACGGAGCTGGCGGCGCTGCCGGAGGAGCAGTCCATCGCGAAGGAGCCGGTGCTGGAGGCGTCCCTCAAGCGGCTCTCCGGCGACCGCGACTTCCACGTGTGGCTGCCGGGCGGCATGGGCCTGCTGCCCGCGGGCAGCGTGCAGGGCATCACCTTCACGGGCCACGTCGAGGAGCGCGCGCTGACGCTGCGCGCGGACGCGCCGTGGCCGGACACGCAGGCGTCGCTCGCGGCGCTGGAGCCCAAGGGCGGTGAGTCGCTCGCGGGCTGGCTGCCGCAGGACAGCTTCTTCGTGGCGCGCTTCCGCGGCGACCCGGCGCAGCTGGACGGCGTGTGGCCGTACCTGGCCGGCTCGCAGGTGACGCGCGCGGTGCAGGAGGCGGGCTTCAACGTGAAGACAGAGGTGCTGGACAACCTCAAGCCGGGCATGGTGCTCGCGCTGTCGCTGTCGCCCAACGTCAACCTGTCCTCGGGCATGCCGGACCTGGACCTGCGGCGCACCAACCCCTTCCGCTTCGTCAACCTGGTGGCGCTCGCGGAGGTGAAGGACGTGGCCAAGGGGCAGGCCACGCTGGACAAGGTGCCCGGCTTCGCCGGCGGCTTCGGCGCGAAGGTGGAGGCCACGGACGTGAGCGGCCAGAAGGCGTACCTCACGTCGTACCGCGCGGGTGAAGGCGCGCACTTCGCGCTGTCCAAGGACGGCAAGCTGCTGCTCGCGGCGCCCAAGGCGCGCCTGGAGTCCACCCTGGCTTCGTTCGCGCAGCCGGCCGGCACCGGCCCCGTGTCCGAGGACCTGAAGTCGGTGGGCAAGGACGCCGCGCTGGTGGTGCTGCTGGACCTGCGCCGGCTGGCGGACGCGGTGAAGGCGCTGCCCTCCGCCGCGTGGGGCATTGGCGGCTTCGCCATCAAGGCCACCACGGTGCGCTGGCTGGACGCCACGGATGACCTGCGCGCGGTGACGGTGGCCCTGTCTCGCAAGGACAAGGCGCTGCAGGCGGAAGTCTCCCTGCGGCTCACTCCCGCGCCCGCCACCACCACGACCCCGGCCACGCCTTGATCCACGCGCGAGATGTCGTGAAGGAGTACGAGGACGGCGAGGGCTCGCGCGTGCGCGTCCTGGACGGCGTGTCGCTGGACGTGGAGGCCGGGGACTTCGTCGCGGTGGTGGGCGCGTCCGGCAGCGGCAAGTCCACGCTGCTGCACCTGCTGGGCGGCCTGGACGTGCACTACCAGGGGCAGGTGGAGGTGGGCGGCGTGAAGCTCACCGGCCTGCGCGACAAGGAGCTGGCGCGCTTCCGCAACACGCACGTGGGCTTCGTCTTCCAGTCCTTCCACCTCATCCCCAACCTGTCCGCGCTGGAGAACGTGTTGTTGCCCTCGCACTTCGGTCCGGCCACGGCGGACGGGCGCAAGCGCGCGAGCCAGCTGCTGGAGCGCGTGGGCCTGGGCTCCAAGCAGGACCGCGCGCCGGTGCGGCTGTCCGGCGGCGAGCGCCAGCGCGTGGCCATCGCCCGGGCCCTCTTCGGCGGCCCGAAGCTGCTCCTGTGCGACGAGCCCACGGGCAACCTGGACGCGGCCACGGGCGCGGGCGTCATCCAGCTCTTCCAGGAGCTGCACAAGGAAGGGCTCACGGTGCTGACCGTCACCCACGAGGAGCGCATGAGCGCGGTGGCGCGGCGGGTGCTGCGGCTCAAGGACGCGCGGCTGGTGGAGGAATCCCCCGCGTCGGAAGCCCTGGCGTCGCGAGGTGCCCCGTGAGGTTCGACGCACTGTCGCGACTGGTGAGGTTGTCCCTCGCGCGCGAACGCAAGGGCGCGTTCTTCTCCGCCTTCGGCGTGGCCATGGGCGTGGGCGCGCTGGTGTTCTTCGTGGGCCTGGGCCTGGGCGTGGGGCGCGTCATCCGCGAGCGCATCTTCCCCACCGACTCACGGCTGGTGGACGTGGTGCCCCCGGCGGTGTCGCTGGGCCTCCTTGGCGGCGGCAAGCTGGACACCGCCGCGGTGGAGCGCCTGGCCGCGCTGCCCGGCGTGGAGACGACGTACCGGAAGATGAACGTCCGCGTGCCGGCGGTGACGCGCTACGACGGCGTCTTCTTCGGCTCGCGCCTGCGCATGGGCATGGAGGTGCTCGCGGTGGGCGTGGACCCCGGCCTGGTGCGGAAGGACGTGGGGCTGCCGGAGGCAAAGGACTTCAAGGACCCGGGGGAGGGCAAGGCCATCCCCGCGCTCATCTCCACGCGCCTGTTGGAGCTGTACAACAAGACGTTCGCGCCCGCGCGCAAGCTGCCTCAGCTGTCCGCGGAGATGCTCATCGGTTTCGCCTTCCCGGTGGAGTTCAACCGCTCCTACGTGGCGGCCACGTCCGGCGGGCCCAGCACCACGCAGCAGGCTCAGGTGGTGGGCGCATCCGACCGGGCCATGCTCGCGGGCATCACCATCCCGCTGGACACGGCGGTGCGCATCAACCGCGCTTCCGGCGCGGACGCGGACAGCTACTCCGGCGTCACGCTGGTGGCCGCGGACCCTTCACGCGTCCCGGAGCTGGTGGAGGCGGTGAAGGGGATGGGCTTTGAAATCGATGATCAGGAGCGCCGGATGGCGGAGAACGCGGGCGCGGCGGTGGCGCTCACCACGTCCGCGCTGGCGCTGCTCTCCATCCTCATCTGCGTGCTGGCGGCGGTGAACATCGCCCACGCCATGTCCTCGTCGGTGCGCGCTCGGGCGAAGGAGATTGGCGTGATGCAGGCGGTGGGGGCCTCTCGCGCGGATGTGCGCGCCATCGTGCTGGCGGAGGCCGGCGTGGTGGGCGTGCTGGGCGGCGCGGCGGGCACCGCGGCGGCGCTGCTGCTGGCCTTCATCGTGGACCGGCTCGCGAAGGGCTACCTGCCCAACTTCCCCTTCAAGCCGGAGAGCTTCTTCTCCTTCCCCGCGGCGGTGGTGCTGGGCGGGGTGCTGCTGGGACTCGTGGCCGCGCTCGCCGGGGCGTACTTCCCCAGCCGCCGCGCCGCCGCCACGGATCCGGCGAGGACGTTGGCGGGATGAGCGGCCCTTCTCGCAAGTCGCTCCTGACCAACGTCCTGTGTTTGGGGGCGCTCGGGTGGATCTACGGGGGCGACCTCTCGGATGCCCTGCGCGCCCGGACCGAGGAGGTCTCCGCGCTCCTGACGCCGCCGTCCGCCGTGCGCGCGAGCATCGTGCTCGGGCTCGCGGGCGTGGGGCTGGCCGTGTTCCTCGCCGGCCTGCTGCGCAAGAAGCAGGAGGGCTTCAAGGGCTACCGGCTCCTGCCCATCCTGCTCGTGGTGGCGCTCTTCGTGGACCTGGTGCTCGCGGAGAGCCGCACGCCGCTGGACCCGCCGGAGATGGCCTCGGTGGCACTGCAGCGCTTCCAGGGCGAGGCCCAGAAGCTGGCCACGGTGGAGTCCGTGCCTACGCGATCCCAGGTGCTACAGCCCCTGGTGGACGCGCTGGGCTCTCCGCCGTACCTGGAGCGCGGGGCGTCGGTGCCGGCCTATACACTCCAGGTGCGCACGGACTGCGAGGGCCCGGTCCGTGGCGCGCCCGGCACCCGGGCCGGCACGCTGCTCTACTGCGTGGCCCGGGACGGCAAACAGGCCTGGGTGACGCTGGTGGGGCTGCCCGCCGAGGTGCGTTTTGGTGCGCCCGCCGTGCTCTCCCAGCGGGGCGAGCCGCGCGTCGCCGTCGTGCGTGCACAGATCCCCGCGGATCCCGAGGAAAATGATGTCCTGCCGGGCATTGACCTGGAGATCCCCATCGTGGATGGGGGCGCGGCGACGTCCCCTTTGCCCTGAGTCGGGGTCGCCTGGGGAGCAAGCGGGCGGAAATAGGTCCGCGCGCGCGGTTGACCCTGCGGAGCCGCGATCGATAGGCTCCCTGCAAGGACTCGACCCCCACACACAGTGACGACCTCTCAACCGAAGCGGCAACCCATCCCGTTCGGGAAGTATCTCCTCCTGGACCGCGTCAACATCGGCGGCATGGCGGAGGTCTGGCGTGGCAAACAGTTCGGCGCCAGTGGCTTCGAGCGACTTGTCGCCATCAAGCGCATCCTGCCGAACATCGCCGAAGATGAAGAATTCATCTCGATGTTCATCGATGAGGCGAAGATCAGCGTCCAGCTGACCCACGCCAACATCGCGCAGATCTACGAGCTGGGGCAGATCGCCAGCAGCTACTTCATTTCGATGGAGTACATCCCCGGCAAGGACATGCGGGCCATCTTCGACCGCTGTCGGAAGAAGGGTGAGCCCGCGCCGGTGCCGCTGGTCGCCTTCTGCGTGGCGAAGATGTGCGAGGGCCTGGACTACGCCCACCGCAAGAAGGACGGGATGGGGCGCGAGCTCAACATCGTCCACCGCGACATCTCGCCGCAGAACGTGCTCGTGTCCTTCGAGGGCGAGGTCAAGGTCATCGACTTCGGCATCGCGAAGGCGGCGGGCAAGGCGACCAAGACGCAGGCCGGCATTCTCAAGGGTAAGTTCGGCTACATGAGCCCGGAGCAGATCCGCGGCCTGCCGTTGGATCGCCGCTCGGACGTGTTCGCCATCGGCGTGTGCCTCTACGAGATGCTCACCGGCGAGCGCCTCTTCGTGGGCGACAGCGACTTCTCCGTGCTGGAGAAGGTGCGCAAGGCGGAGGTGCCGTCGCCGTCCACGTACAACCGGCGCATCCCGGAGGCGCTGGAGCGCATCGTCCTCAAGTCGCTCGCGAAGGACGTGGAGGAGCGCTACCAGTACGCCAGCGAGCTGGGCGACGACCTGCAGCGCTTCCTGCTGACGAGCGACTCCATCTTCGGCCGCAAGGACCTCATGCAGTACATGAAGTCCACGTTCGCCGAAGAGGTGGAGCGCGAGAAGCAGCGCCTGGCCGAGTACGCGGACATCCGCGCGCCGGACGGCATGCTCGCGGCCATCGAGGCGGGCTACAGCGGCCCGTCCCCGGTGCCCACGCAGAGCATGACCAACATCCCCGCGGTGGCGCCCTCCGCGCCCGCCGTGGAGCCCGTGTCCGCGCCGCCGCCGCGCGCCTCCAACTCCGGCGCCAACCCGCAGGGGGCACGCCGTTCGCCCACGCTCGCGGCGCTGCCCAAGCTGACCGCCGCGCCCGCCGCGCCCTCGCCCAAGGAGGACGAGGAGCTGGCGACGCAGATGGTGGACCGCGACGCTGTCTTCAACGACTCGCCGGAGCCCACCACCCAGCCGGGCGCCGCCATTGGCCGCGCCGTCACGCCGCTGGAGTCCCCGGCCGCGCCCGACGACGACGACGGAGAGGACGTGGCGGGCCGCACCGCCGTCATCCCGCCGCTCTCGTCGCTGCCCCAGCCGCCGGCGCCGCCGCGCCTGTCGCAGAACAGCGCGCCGGTGCTGAGCGCCGCGCCGCCGCGTCCGTCGCTGACCAACGTGCCCACGCTGATGGCCAACGACGGGCCCATGCCCCGTCCGACGCCGAACCGGGGCAACGACGGTCCGCCGCAGCGACTCCACCGGCCGGACCCGCTGCCGGAACCGTTGCCGCGTCCGCCCGCGCCCCCCGTCCTCAACAACGGGAACGCGCCGCGTCCGCCCGCGAAGGAAGGCCGCCAGAGGAACGCGCCCGAGCAGGAGGCTCCTGCCCGGGGCCTGGGCATCAAGGGCATGGACAAGCGCCTGCTCTACGGCGCCGTGGGTCTGGCGTCGCTGTTCCTGCTGGTGGGCGTGGCCCTGGTCTTCTCCCCGAGCAAGCCCGCGCAGGGCTACGTGATGGTGGAGCTCAAGACGCTGGAGGCGAAGGACATCGCGATGGTGTCCATCAACGCGGGGCCTCCGGAGAAGTTCCCCCCCAACGGCTTCGCCCTCAAGCCCATGTCCGTGGGCAACGTGCTGGTGGTGGTGACCGCTCCGGGCTACGAGGCCTTCAACCAGACCGCCATGGTGTCCGAGGGCACCAACGCCACGCAGGTGCCGGTGGTGCTCAAGAAGCAGGCGCGCTCGGTGGTCGTGGTCTTCAAGACCCAGCCGGAAGACGCCGAGGTGAAGATCGACAACCAGGTCGCCCGGAAGCAGGGCGTTCGCGAGCAGGTGCTCCGGGACTTCTCGCTCAGCAACGACGCCCCGCTGGTGGAGGTCACCGCCGCCGGCTACGTGCCCTTCGTCAAGAAGATGGCCGTGAACAACAACGGCCTGGACGTGGTGGCGAACCTGGAGCGCGCGCCCGTGGAGGTGCGGGTCGAGTCCACGCCCGAGGGCGCGGCCATCTTCCAGGGCAAGCAGGACCTGGGCTTCGTCACGCCCGCCACCATCCGGGTGCCGTGGGGCACGCGTGAGCTCACGCTGAAGGCGAAATGCCACTCGGACGAGGACGTATCCGTGGGCACGCCGTCCCCGGCGGGTTCCACGGTCAAGGTGGATGCAACCCTGAAGAAGCAGGCGCGCTGCCGCGATTAGCGGCACCGCGGTCCTGACACTTAAGAGGTAGCCTGGGGGTCCTCCCCCCGGATGTCCCTGGGGGGGCCGGCGCCGGAGGGATGTCCGTGACGAAGGTGCGTAAGGTGAACAAGGCGGATCCGCTGGCGGATCTGCCCCGGTGGGCGCAGCAGCTGGCGCGCAAGTACTACACGAAGACGGTCAGCACCTTCCTGCTGTACGGGGCCGTGCGCGACCTGCAGCCGCTGCAGTTGGAGGACGGCGGGCGCGGCTTCGGGACGCTCAAGACGTTCCTGTCGGAGGAGCTGTTCGGCGGGCGCGACCACGTCCTCTTCTACGACCGCTCGTCGGGCATCCGCTCGGCGACGCCGGAGACGCAGAAGGACCTGGCGCGGGCCATGACGGGTTACGACGCCATGTACGGCACGGACTACGCCAAGGTCATGCCGCGCGACCCGGGCCGGGCGCTCCAGATCCTGGAGAACTTCCTGCGCATGCGCCTGAGCGAGGGCCGCTCGATGGCGCTCATCATCGACTACGCGGAGACGCTGGTGCCCGGCGGGGAGATGAGCCACCTGTCCGCGGAGGACCGCTTCGTGGTGGCCACGCTGGACAAGTGGGCGCACGACCCGCAGTTCCTCGCGGGCGACGTGTCCGTGGTGCTGCTGGCGGAGAACCTGTCGGACGTGTCGCCGCGCATCAGCCGCAACCCGTACGTGGCGCCCATCGAGCTGCCGCTGCCCACGGAGGAGGAGCGCCTGGAGTACGTGCGCTCCAAGCTGGAGGGCAAGAAGCTCCAGTCGGTGTCGGAGGTGCCGGTCGCGGGCCTGGCGAAGATGACGGCGGGCCTGTCGCGCATCAACCTGGACCGCGTGCTGACGGAGGCGCTGGAGCGGGAGGTGCGCATCACTCCGGAGCTGCTCAAGGAGAAGAAGAAGGAGCTCATCCAGGCGGAGTGCCACGGCCTGCTGGAGTTCATCGAGCCCGCGCACACGCTGGACGCGGTGGCGGGGCACGCGCCCGCCAAGCAGATGCTGCGGCAGGCGGCGTCCGCGCTGAAGAAGGGCCGCATCGAGGTCATGCCCATGGGCTACCTGGTGAGCGGGCCGGTGGGCACGGGCAAGACGTTCATGGTGAATTGCTTCGCCGGGGAGATTGGCATCCCGGTGGTGAAGTTCCTGAACTTCCGCAGCCAGTGGCAGGGCGTGACGGAATCGAACCTGGAGAAGATCTTCAACCTGCTGAAGGCCCTGTGGCCGGTGGCGGTGATGGTCGACGAGGCGGACACCTTCCTCGGCAACCGCGACTCCGGCGGGGATTCCGGGACGAGCAGCCGCATCTTCGGCTCCATCGCGTCCTTCATGGGCAACACGCAGTACCGCGGCAAGATTGTCTGGTTCCTGCTGACGGCGCGGCCGGACCTGCTGCCCATCGACTTGAAGCGCCAGGGCCGCGCGGAGGAGCACCTCGCGCTCTTCTATCCGCAGACGGATGAAGAGCGGAACGAGCTGTTCCAGGCGATGAGCAAGAAGACCGGCGTGTCGGTGGAGGGCGTGGAGTCCTTCGCCGCGCTCATCCCCGGCGGCGTGCGCGCCTTCAGCGGCGCGGACATCGAGGCGGTGATGGTGCGCTCGAAGTTCCGCGCGCTGGCGGACGGGCGTGACCAGGTGACGAAGGACGACCTGGCCGCGGTGCTGGCGGACTTCGTGCCGCCCAGCTACCCGCTGGAGATTGAGATGCAGAACCTGGTGGCGGTGCAGGAGTGCACCAGCCGGGCGCTGCTGCCGGAGAACTTCCGCAAGCTGGACCGCGACTTCATCAGCAAGCGCGTGCGGGAGCTGAAGATGCTCCTGGAAGAGCAGTAGACGTCGTCAGCCCACGGTGACGGGGACGCCCAGGTGCGGGTCCTGGAGCGTCTCCACCACCGCGATGCGGTCGCCCACGGCGAGCGCGTCATGCAGGACGAGGATGTCCTCGTTCGCGTGACGGATGCAGCCGTGGGACACGTCGCCCCCGAGCAGGGCGGGGGCGCTGGTGCCATGCAGCTCCTCGCCGCTGCGACGGCCATCCGCCCAGGACAGGTCCAGCAGCCGCGCGCCGAACACGTGCCGGTCGTTCCACAGCCGCGCGCCCGCGTTCTCGGTGGCCACCTGATCCAACTTCGCGCGGACGACCTTGAGTCCAGGGTGCGTGGGCGTGGCGGCGGTGCCCACCGCGTTGGGGAAGATGTCCACGAGCTTCCCCTCCGGGTCGAAGAGGAACGTACGGTGCTCGCGCAGCGCGATGACCACGCGCACGGGCTGGCCCGCGTAGAACGAAGAGGGCAGGGCGCGCGACTGTCCCCGTGAGCCCGGAGCCGGAGCGAGCGCCTCCAGGGCCTTCAGCGTGGCGGTGTCGAGCACGCCGCTGGAGCGCAGGCCGGCATGCACCTGGAAGTTGCGGAGCGCACGGGCCGTGTCCGGGCCGTAGCGTCCGTCCGCGCCGCCGTACAGCGCGAACCCCATGTCCATGAGCGCGCCCTGCACCGCGCGAAGCCCGTCTCCCTTCGAGCCTGCGCCCAGCACCGTCACGCCGGACGCCACCTCCGTGAGCTGAGGCGACCCGGCGAAGCGCGGATGCTCCAGTCCGCCTGCCTCCGGAACCGCCGCGCCCGCGAAGTCGACCGGAGGCTCCATGACGCCCAGGCCCCCAGCCGTCACCGCGCGCGTCGCCTCTTCGGCTCGCGCGACGAGGGTTGCCGCCGTTCCTGCCACGATGTCGCGTGCGCGCTTCTCAGGGCCGGACACTCCGTCGGACGGTGGGGCGAGGGAAAGCCCTCGCGGTACCGGACCGGGCCCGCTGAAGCGCGTCAGCGAGTTGCCTCCGGAGACCGTCCTGTCCCCCGGACGTTCGACTCCACGGGGCAGGACGGACAGGGCCGGCGCGGATTCGCTCGCGCCAGGCGTTTCAGAGGGAAGAAGCGGTGACTCTCGAAGCAGTGCGGATGCGAGCATGGCGCCGGGGACTGCAAGGTCCCGGCCGTCGCGCCATGCCCCTGTGCCGCTACGGCGCGCTCAGCGACAGCAGCTTGCCGGTGGGGACCGTGCGGTGGTCCTTGATGTGGTTCCACTTCATGATGTCCTCGACGGACACGTTGTAGCGCTGCGACACCGACCAGAGCGTCTCGCCCTCGGCCAGCGTGTGCACCTTGCCCTTGGGGCCCACGGGCGCCTGGCTCGCCACGGCGGTGGCCACCACGATGGTGCCGCCGCGCTCCTCCACCTTCGCCGGCGCCGCGCCCTTGGACTCCGGCGGCCACACCGCGAGCAGCGTGCCCAGTGACAGCGTGCGGTTGCGCTTGGGCAGGTTGTTCCACTTCTTCAGGTCGTCCACCGACACCTGGAAGCGGTTGGCGATGAGCCACAGGCTGTCGCCCTCCTGCACGCCGTACGTCACGCGCGTCTTGCCATCCACCTTCTCCGTCTTCACCGGACCCGCCGCCACGGGGCCCCGGGGCGTGCCCGCCGGAACCTCGTCCTCCGGCCGCGTCGCCACCACGCCGCTGCGCCGCGCCTGCGCCACCTTCGACGCCAGCGCGCCGCTGATGCCCGCGTCACCGCTGCCACCCCGGCCGCTCGCCGGCACCGGAATCACCAGCTCCGAGCGCACCTTCAGCACCCGCGCGGTCTTCAGCCGGTTCATCTGGAGGATGGCCTCCGGCGCCGTGCCGTACTTCTGGGCAATCTGCGACAGCGTGTCGCCCTTCTTCACCGTGTGCACCCGGAACGTCAGCCGGTCCGCGGGCGACAGCTTCTTGAAGTTCTCCGCGAAGAGCGTCGTGGTGCCGCGCGGCAGCTTCAGGGTGTAGGGCTTCGAGGCCGTCGCCGGAGGCGTGCACCAGCGCTTGAGCTCCGGGTTCAGCTCCTGCACGTCCGCCACGCTCACCCCGGCCGAGCGCGCCACCACGTCCAGGTCGGTCGCGTCCGTGAGCTTCACCTCGTCGTATTCCAGCGTGGACTCGTACTGGAACTCCTCCTCGGAGAAGCCGAACGCGGTGGGGTTCTTCGCCACCAGCGCCGCGGCGATGAGCTTGGGCACGTAGTGCTTCGTCTCCTTCGCCAGCCCGGGCTCCTCCGCCAGCACCCAGAAGTCGTTCGTCCCGTAGCGCGTCACCATCTTGCGCACCCGGTACGAGCCCGTGTTGTAGCCCGCCCACGCCAGGTACCAGTGGCCCAGCTCGCCGTAGAGGTCCTTCAGGTATGCCGCCGCCGCGTGCGTGGCCTTGATGGGGTCACGCCGCTCGTCCACCCAGAAGTCCTGCTTGAGGCCGTACTGCTTGCCCGTGCTGGAGATGAACTGCCACGGCCCGGCCGCGTGCGCCCACGAGTACGCGTTCGCGGAGAAGCCGCTTTCAATCATCGCCAGGTACACCGTGTCCCGGGGCAGGCCCTTCGACTCCAGGATCGGCTGCATCACCGGCAGGTAGCGCGTGGAGCGCGCCATCCACTTGCGGAACCACTTGCGGCCGGGGCCCTGGAAGAACTGGATGTACTCGGCCACCCGCGGCTGCATGTCGACCGGGATGTCGTAGCGGTCCTTCACCTGCGAAATATCGAAGCTCGCCAGGTCGGTGATGCGCGCCAGCGGCGGGGCGGTGTCGTCCTCGCGGAAGGTGGGCTCCTCCAGCGCGTCCAACATTCGCAGCCGCAACGGGTTCGTCAGGCCCAGCCGGCGCAGCGACTGCATCATCTCCGCGTTCGGCTTCGCCTCCGGGTCCAACGTCGCGCCCTCCAGCGCGCGCAGCTCCTCCAACTCGGCGGACTCGTTCTCCACCTCCTCCGTCTCCTCGCCTTCCTCCATGGGAGCAGGGGGCGTGGCCAGGCTGCCGTCCGCCGTCAGCGAGGGGGCCTGCGAGGGGGGCACCGCACGCACGCCGGGCGGCGGCACCGGTGACGGCGCCACGCCCTGCGAGGAGGGAACCGAGGCCAGGGCAAGCAGGAGCAGAGAAAGCGGCATGGGAACGCCAGGCGAGGTCGCCCAGAAGCAGGCGAAGCCCGCAGTATTCGCCAGCTTTCTTGACAGTCAAACAACAAGTCGCCCGGTACGCCCTCGGGAAGCACCCACCGTAGGAGCGAGCGACCCTATTTCGCCGGTGGCTCGCCTGCCTGCCCGCTCTTTCCCGTTCCGCCATGGCCGGGGCCGAGGATGCGAGGCAGGTACGTGGCGAAGTCGAAGTGCGGCGAGTTCTCCGTGTTGTGGCAGGTGACGCACACGGCCTGTCCCGGCTTGCCCACGATGGTCGCGGGGCTCGGCGAGTCCACGTGCTTGGAGCCCGGACCGTGGCAGCTCTCGCAGCCCACGTCCTCGCGGCCCGCTACCTTGTCCAGACGGCACACGCCGCCGGGCTTCTGCCAGCCGGTGACGTGACAGCCCACGCAGTTGAGGTGGTGCTGCTTGCCCACCTCTTCCAGCGTCTCCCACGCGTGGTGGTGCTTCGTGCGCTCCCACACTCCGGTCGCGTCCGGGTGGCAGTCCGCGCACACCGCACTGCCGACGAAGCCCGCCTGGCCCTTCTCCGGAAGAGGGCAGTCCTGGCCGTGCGCCTTCGCCCACGCGAGGTTCAGCTGGCCCACGTCCGCGTCGTACGCCTTCACCAGCGCCTGCGTGTCCGGCGCGCTGGGCAGGTTCGACTCCAGCGGCAGGAAGCGCAGCGCGAAGCCGTTGACGTCCGCGGCCGGCGCGGGCGGCGCGGAGAGGAAGCCCTGCTTGCGCGCCGCGAGCTCGTCGCGCTTGCCCTGCTTCAGCGTCTTCAACTTCGGGTCGATGCCGGGCAGGGCGATCTCCTTGTCCAGGAGCGCGATGCGCTGCTCCAGCGCCGTCACTTCCCGCTCCACGTCCCCCTGCGAGCGCTGCGGCGTGAAGGGCCCCTTCGCCGGCGCGTACGTCAGGTCCACGCGCAAGAGCGAGCGTCCCTTGCTCTGCACCGCCACCACCGGCACGTCGGAGCGCACCAGCCGGTTCTCCTCCGCGGAGAACTCACTGGCGCTGTGCGTGGCGACCACCAGGTTCGCGGCCAGGCCCGGCAACGCGGCGGCGGCCTGCGCGGCCTCCAGCGGCTGGTCCAACAGGCCCACCACGAAGTCAGCGCCCTGCTCGCGCGCCTGCTGGCTCGCCTTCACCAGCGCTTCGCCGGAAGCCGCCGCCACCACGCCCACCTTGCGCGTCCCGGCGTCCAGCACCTTCACGCCGCCCGTCGGAATCTCCGGCAGCCCCAGGCCCTGACGGAAGGCCGCGCCTCGCGTGTCGTCCAGCTCGCCCGTGGCGCGCGCGGCGATGCCCATGGTGCGGAACGCGTCCGCGAGCGCCTTCGCCTTGCGCTCCTCCTGCGGCACCTGATCCGCCTTGAGGTGCGTCTCCCCGAAGAGGCTGTTGCCGCCGTCGATGTACAGCACCGGCTGGCCGCCCTGACGCGCCTGCTGCACCTGGAACGCCGCCCGGCCGATGCCGCCGCGCATGTTCTCGCTGCAGCCGCACGGGCCCAGGTATCCACGCGTGTCGGCGGAGATGAACAGCACGGCGCCCGGAGGCGCGGCGGGAGGAGGGGAGGAGGCTTGCTGCTGCCCGGGAGCACTGCCCGCGCCGCTCTCCGGGGCGCGCGGCTCCTGGCGTCTGCATCCGGTGAGAAGCGCGCTCACGAGCACCGCGAGGACGGCCGCGCGCATCGTCATCACCAGAGGATGCTCTGCACCAGTTCGTCGATCTTCTCGCCCATCGCCTCCAGGCCATTCACCTTGGAGAGCGAGCCATCCGCGCCCACCTGCTCGGCCAGCTTCGACAGCTCGTCGTCCGGCAGGCTGGAGAACAACACGATGGGGATGTCCTGCGTGTTGTACTCGTTCTTCAGCGTGCGGCAGATGTCCGTGCCCTTCGCCTCGGGCATGTGGATGTCCGTGAGGATGAGATCCGGCCGCCAGCTCTGAAGCGTTTTCTCAAACTCCATGAGCGTGGAGGTGGCCACGACCTCATAGCCCCGGGCCTCCAGGACAGCCTTCTCCATGGCGAGGGTGATCTCGCTGTCGTCAATGAGGAGGATTCTTCGCTTCTCTTCGGACACGGCGACCTTCCTT
Source organism: Corallococcus sp. CA041A (assembly GCF_003612075.1). Taxonomy (NCBI): domain Bacteria; kingdom Pseudomonadati; phylum Myxococcota; class Myxococcia; order Myxococcales; family Myxococcaceae; genus Corallococcus; species Corallococcus sp. CA041A. The sequence continues at coordinate 13,797 of NZ_RAWF01000119.1, read as the reverse complement.
GGGGGTCGGTTCTAGCCCACCACCCAGCGGCGCACCAATGCTTTCCCGTGTTGCGTTCCAGCACGGGTTTTCTGTCCCCGACCCCGGGCTTCCCAGCGGCCGGGCGGGCTCGGAAACACCCACCGTCTTTCCCGGACAACCGACCGCACACGGAGTATGGAGGCGCCCATGAAGCGCCATGCCTCCCGGGTCCTGGTGGCCCTCCTTCTCCTGGGGTGCGTCCTCGGGGGCCTCCCCGTCCTGGCCCTCAACAACGGCCTGGGGCAGGTCCCCCAGGACCTGGACCGCACGTCGCCGCGCGCCACGGCGCAGGGCTTCCTGGACGCGGTGCATCGCGGGGAGTACGCCCGCGCCGCCCACTACCTCTACCTGGACCACCTGCCAGTTGACGAGCAGCGCGCGCAGGGCGCCCAGCTGTCGCGGAAGCTGAAGTTCGTCCTGGACCGCGAGCTGTCGGTGGACACGTCCGCCCTGCCGAAGACGCCGGAGGGCGAGCCCCCCAATTCACGCTTCGCATCGCTGGGGGCCATCCCGCTCAAGGGCGAGAGCGTGCCCATCCGGCTGCAGCGCTTCACCGTGGATGGCACGCCCATCTGGGTGGTGGCGGAGTCCACCGTGAAGATGGTGGACCCGCTCTTCGAGGAGTACGGCCCGCTGCTCACCGAAACGCTCCCTGCCGTCTTCTTCGACCGCACGGTGCTGGGGCTGGAGCCGTGGCAGTGGCTGGGGCTCGTGGCGACGCTCCTGAGCGCGTGGATCCTCTCCTATCTCCTGGAGAAGCTCCTGCTGGCCGCCGCGCTGCGGGTGGCGCGCTGGACGCGCATCTCCTGGGACGACCAGATTGTCAGCGCGGGCCGGGGGCCTCTGCGGCTGCCCTTCTTCGCCATCCTCCTGGCGCTGGGCACCTCGTTCCTGCTCCTGCCTCCCAAGCTGAAGCTGCTGAGCGACCGGGTGGCCTACTCGCTCACCATCGTCGCGGTGGCGTGGTTCATCCTGCGCTTCCTCCGCGTGTCGGAGGCCTACGTCCAGAGCCGCGTCACCTCCGAGTCCAGCGTCCACCCCCGCGCGCGCTCGCTGCGCACGCAGCTGGCCGTGCTGCGCGCCGTCTTCGAGGTGGCCACCTACGTCATCGCCGCCGCGCTGCTGCTCATGCAGTTCGAGGTGGTGCGCAACGTGGGCGTGTCGCTGCTGGCCTCCGCCGGTATCGCCGGCCTCGCCATCGGTCTCGCCGCGCAGAAGTCGCTGTCCTCGCTGCTCGCCGGCATCCAGCTGTCCATCACCCAGCCCGTCAGCATTGGCGACAACGTGCTGGTGGAGGGCGAGTTCGGCACGGTGGAGGAGATCACCCTCACGTACGTCGTGCTGCGCATCTGGGACCAGCGGCGCATGGTCATCCCCATCAACCAGTTCCTGGACAAGCCGTTCCAGAACTGGAGCAAGGGGAGCCCGGAGATCATGGGCACCGTCATCCTCCAGGTGGACTACATGGCGGACATCGACGCGCTGCGCGCGGAGCTGGACCGCATCCTCGCCAACGAGGGCAAGGCCCTGTGGGATGGCCGGGTGAAGACGCTGGTCGTCTTCGACGTGATGGACAAGACCCTCACCGTGCGCGCCCTGGTGAGCGCGGCCAACTCCAGCAAGCTGGGCGACCTGCGCTTCCTCGTGCGCGAGCGGCTGGTCGTCTTCCTGCGCTCGAAGCCCCACTGGCTGCCCATGGTGCGTAGCGAATCCCGCCCCGCGCAGCCCCCGCCCTCCCGGGATGACCAGGAGGAGGCCACCCAGGGCGCTCCGGAGCCCCGGTCCTGAAGAAGAGCGCCTGTGAGAGCCCCAGGGAAAACGGGCACTTGCACGGACGCTCGCCGCGCGATGAATATGTCGACCCACGCGGCGTAAGACGCCCGTAAGAGCATTCGCACCCAAGCTGGGGAGTCCAACAGATGAAGCGTCCTGTCACCTTGTGCGGAGCCCTGGCGCTCCTGGCCGTCGCCGCGCCGCTCACCGCGAGCGCCCAGGAGCGGGGCCGCACCGACGGGCCTGAAGAGTCGGAGTACGGCACGGGAGGCTACGGCGACAACCGCCGGGGCGTGTCGCTCCAGTTCGACTGGGGCGCGGCCATCAACTCCGGTGAGAACCCCCCGGGCGCGCCGGAAGGTCCGCCGCTGTTCGTGGGCGCCACCGTGTCCCTCTGGGGCGATGACTGGTACCGCCTGGACGTCAGCGGCGGCTACGTCTTCGACGGCGGGCGCTTCATCGGCAACGTGGGCCCCACCTTCCGCAGCTGGGGCTGGCCGGTGTCCTTCACCCTCGGCCTCAAGGCGGGCGCCATCGTCATCCCGGAGGGCGAGGGCCTGCGCTTCGCCATCTCGCCGCAGGTGGGCGCGGAGATCTTCCTGGACCGCCGCGACCGCGTGCTCATGGGACTGCACTACTCGCCGGACATCCCCATCGGGGGAGGAGGAGTCACGAACCGGTTGTTCATGAACGTCGGATACCGGTTCTGACGCAAACGCCATGATCGCTCAACTGCTCGCCGCCGCTGTCGCGTTGACCACGGCCCAGGCGCCTCGCGCCGCCTCGCCGTCCGTGGCACTGCCGTTCCCGTCGGGGGACGTGCAGACCTACAACATCATCCAGTGGGACCCGAACCAGCTGCCGCGCATCTATGAGCGGTCGGACCAGCTCCCGCTCACCGATGAGGAGCTGACCAAGCTGTCGCAGGCCGGCTTCGAGCCCGCGCAGCTGGTGAAGATGATTGAAGAGCGCCGCTGCGCCTGTGACGCGAGCGCGGACGGCCTCATCCGCCTGAAGAAGGCGGGCGTGGACAAGACGGTGCTGGCGGCGGTGTCGCGCCACGGCCTGGCTCCCAACCGGCAGCTGGACATCCTGGTGACGCTGGACTTCACCGGGGAGAGCCGCACCGCGCGCGAGGCGTTCCTCTACTTCTTCGTGGACGACGGGGACATCACCCGCGTGTTCTCCGCGAACCTCCCGGAGCTGCTGCAGCGCCGCAACAGCCACGAGACCATGGTGGACCGCAGCGACATCATGGTGGCGCGCACCGTGCGCCGCATCCAGCTCGCGGGCCACGTGCCGCTCAAGACGTACGGCGCGCACCGAGTGATGGTGGCCGCCAGCGCCAGCCCCACGCTCACGCACCCCTCTCAGCTCACCCCGCAGGAGCGCGCGAAGGCGCAGACGTACACCTTCGACTATCCGCGCGCGTCCTTGCAGAGCCTCTGCCGCCTGACGGCCGGCTACCGCCGCGACGCGGTGCTTGCCTACAAGTGGAACTTCGAAGGCAGCCGCTTCGAATGCGAATGGAACTAGGAGTCGACCCGACCATGAACACCCGCCGCCTGTTGCTGTCCGCCCTCGTCGCCGTGTCGCTCGCCGGCTGTGGAGGCTCCCGCGCCTTCACGCGCGGCACCTACGAGGACCCCAACACCATCGAGATGCTGGGCGACCGCTTCAACGAGAACGACCTGCAGCTCATCGCGAAGAAGATGGCCGAGTCGCTCGCCAACGCCCCGCGCTTCGCTCAAGCCCCGCCGCAGGGCGCGGCCCTGCCCATCGTCCTCGTGGGCAAGCTGCGCAACAGCACCAGTGAGCACATCGACATGCGCTCGCTGGGGGACAAGATCCAGACGGCGCTCGCGCAGACGGGCCGCTTCGCGCTGGTGGACCAGCAGGCTCGCCAGGACATCGCGGAGGAGTACGAGTACCAGCAGTCCGGCTACGTGAACCCGAACGCCGCCAAGGCCCCGGGCCAGCAGGCGTCGGTGGACTTCCTGATGACGGGCGACCTCGCCTCCATCATCCAGGAGGTCGGCCGCGACAAGCTCGTCTATTACAAGATGACGGCGAAGCTGAACGACGTGCGCACCGGCACCATCGCGTGGACGGACGAGAAGCAGATCCGCAAGAAGTTCGAGAAGCAGGGCGTGAGCTGGTAGCCGTCCGCCGTGGCCAACCTCCCCGACATCGCATCCCAGGCCCCGCGCGTCCCCGCCGCTTCCCCGGCGGGGGGGCGTTGGGGCCTGTTGTTCATCGTGGCCATGAGCGCCCTGAGCGTCCTGGGCACGGGCTGCGCCAGCGACTACGTGGCGCGCACGGCCTCCGCGCGCTCCGCGTACCAGTCCTCTGACTATCAGCGCGCCCTGAGTGAGCTGGACGGCGAGCAGAAGGAGGCCCCCGAGCGCGACCAGCTCCTGTTGCTGTTGGACAAGGGCATGGTGCTGCACGCGGCCGGGCAGTGGGAGGAGAGCACGAAGGTGCTGGCCCAGGCGGATGACCTCATGTCGCAGCTGGACATCACCTCCGTGAGCGAAGAGGCCGGGGTGCTGCTCAGCAATGAGCGGCGCCGCGCCTACCGCGGGGAGGACTTCGAGAAGCTGATGATCTCCGTCCTCCAGGCGCTCAACTACGCGGAGCTGAACCGCGACGAGGACGCGCTCGTGGAGGTCCGCCGGGTCAACGAGCGCATCGAGAAGATGATCACCGAGGAGAAGAAGCCGTACGAGCAGCTCGCCATCGCGCGCTACCTGGGCGGCGTGCTGTACGAGGACCAGCGCGAATGGGACTCGGCCTTCATCGACTACATGAAGGCGTATGAGCTGGAGCCCCGGCTGGGCGGGCTGGTGGAGCCCCTGTTGCGGCTGGCGAAGAAGACGGGCCGTGACGACGCCTACGAGACGCTCTCCCAGAAGTTCCCGAACGTGGCGCACGGCGCGGTGGGCCCCGGTGAAGGGCAGCTCGTCGTGGTGGTGGAGGCGGGCCTGTCGCCGCAGAAGGAGCGGGCATCGCGCGACTACGGCGACTCCGGGGACCTGATTGAAGTGCCCGTGTACCAGGACCGCGGCGGCACACCGCCAGTGCGCGTATCGGTGGAGAACCAGGCGGAGCAGGCAGTGACGGTGACGTCGCTGTCGCGCGTGGCCCAGGTGCACCTGAACGACCGCATTGGCCGCATGCTGGCGAAGCAGCTCGCGGGCGCGGTGGCGAAGGCGGGCGTGGCCGCGGGCGTGGGCGCGCTCACGAAGAGCAAGGAGCTGGGCGTGCTCACCTTCCTGGTCCTCAACGCGGGCAACCAGGCGGACCTGCGCTCCTGGCTTTCACTGCCGGCGGAGTTCCAGGTGGCGCGCTTCCGGCTTCCTCCGGGAAAGCACACCGTCCAGGTGGATGCACCGGGCCGGCCCACCACTCACCTGGTGGAGGTGAAGCCGGGACGGGTGGAGGTGCTGGTGGTGCGAAGCTACTGACGGCGTCGTTTTGGGAGTAGGGTGCGCGCCCCATGTCGCCGGTCGTAGCCGAAGTCCTCCTGTACTCCTTCATCGTCGTGGCGAGCGCGCTGGCCGGGGCGGGCGTGGTCATCTTCAATGACCGCTCCACGCGGCTCGTGACGTTCCTGGCCTTCGCGGCGGGCGTGATGTTCGGCGCGGCCTTCTTCCACATGCTCCCGGAGGCGTACGAGGGCGGCGGCTGGTGGGCCTTCGCGCTCGTGCCCATGGGCTTCCTCTTCGTGCTGGTGCTGGAGCGCTACCTCGTGGCCCACGCCTGCGAGGAGCCGCCAGACTGCGCGGAGCACGTGCACGGCCACGCGCTGGGCCTCAGCGCGTTCCTGGGCCTGTCCACGCACACGCTCTTCGACGGCATCGCGCTGGGCTCCTCGGTGAAGGAGGGCGTGGGCGCCATGGCGCTGCTGGCCATCACCGCGCACAAGATTCCCTCGTCGCTGTCGCTCGCGTCCATCCTCCAGGCGGAGGGCAAGAAGCGCGGCACCATCCTGGCGTACACCGCGCTGTATGGCCTGATGGTGCCGGTGGGCGCGGTGCTCTACTTCGGCTTCGACGCGGTGCTGAGCTTCCAGTCGCTGGCGCCCAAGGCCCTGGCCTTCTCCGCCGGCACCTTCCTCTACATCGCCGTGTCGGACCTGCTGCCGCACGTGAACAAGCACGGCAGGGACAAGCCCGGGCGCAACCTGGTGGCATTGGCAGCCGGGTTGCTGGTGATGTTCGTGCTCGCGCGCGTCCTGGGACACACGGAGCACTGACGGCACCATGGAACGACGCAAGGACTGGTACGAGCACCCGGAGTACTACGAGGCCATCTTCGGCACGGACACCGTGCGCGAGGCGGACTTCCTCCAGGAGTTGAGCCGGCGCTTCGGCACGGGAGGCAACCAGTGGCTGGAGCCCGCGTGCGGCGCGGGCCGGCTGGTGGAGGAGGCCGCGAGCCGGGGCCTGAAGGTCGCGGGCTATGACTTGTCGGAGGCCATGCTCGCGCACGCGCGCAAGCGCCTGTCCCCCACGGAGCGCCGCCGCGTGAAGCTGTCCCAGGCGCGCATGGAGGACTTCTTCGACCCGGCGCTGGAAGGCCGCGTGGACCTGGCCCACACGCTGGTCTCCACCTTCCGCTACCTGGACAGCGAGAAGGCCGCGGTGGAGCACCTCACCGGCACCCGCCGCCTGCTCAAGCCGGACGGCATCTACGTGCTGGGCTTCCACCTCACGGACTACGCGCGCTCCGGCCCTGAGCACGAGCGCTGGGTGGGGCAGGTGGGCGCGGACAAGGTCGTGTGCAACACGCACGAGGGCCTGCCGGAGCAGCGCCTGCGCCGCTCGCCCATGCGCAACCGCCTGCGCGTCACCGGCCCGGACAAGGACTGGCTCATCGAGACGACGTGGTTCTTCCGCACGTACGACGAGGCCCAGGTGAAGCGCCTGTTCCGCAAGTCCGGCCTGCGCGTCGCGGCCACGTTCGACTTCGACTACGACCTGGACTCGCCCGTGGGCCGCGGCAGCCCGCGCCTGGACCGCGTCTTCGTGCTGAAGCGGGACACGTCCTCCAAGGCCTGACTGGTATGGAATGACCCGGCTGCCCGCCCGTTCAGAAGGCGCGGTCCGTCAGGCATTGGGGCTCAAACGTCAGGGTTTGCGTCCTGTCCGGACGCGCTCGCGTTCCAGCGGGACGCAGGTTGAGCGGGATGTTCATCGTGACCCCGCGAAATCATTGGACTCACCCTGTTGGCACGGCATCCGCAATGCGTCCCGCCCATACGCCGGCAACGGCGTGTACCGCATCCAGATGCACCCGGAGCGCGGAAGGAGGGGCCGCTCCTTCCGCGCTCTCCATCTGAATCCGCACCTCCCCGTCATCTCCGATAGAGTCCGCGTCTGCTTTTTGGACGGCTTCGCCGGTCGGCGGTGGCGCGGCTTCCGCACGGGAGGCGATGGGGATGCAAGACGAGTTGGCGCAGCTCATGGCTGCGCTCAGGGATTCCAGGGACTTTGAAACGGCGGCGGCGGCGACGTTGCGCCGGATGCTGGCCGTGGCGGACGCCGCGGTGGCGGCCAGCCGCTACGCGGGCCGGGCCCGGGTCCTGCGCGGCATCGTTCACCTGCGTCCTGGCGAAGCGTACCGCCGGCTGGCGGCGCTGGACGTAGGCGCGCGCGAAGTGACGGACGCGGGCGTCGAGATGCCCTTCTTCACCTCCGCCACGGCCTGGCGCGCGGTGGTGGAGCACCGGTGCGCGGTGTCCATCGACGTGAACATCGGCACGGTGCAGCCGCACGCGCCGGATGCTCCGGTGACGGGCGACCCGGGCCTCGCGGGCTTCCACAGCAACGAGAGCAAGCAGCGCTTCCTGGGGCGCCACGCGACGCACGTGTGCGTGCTGCCCCTGCGCACGCCCGCGGGCATGGAGGGCATGATTTCGCTAGAGGCGGACTGCCTGGCCGCCATGGGGCAGGAGTTCGTCTGGCGCGACGCCGGAGACCTGCTCCAGCTGCTCACGGACATCGCCGCGCCGTACCTCACCGCGCTGCCGCAGCGGCCGGTGGCCACGCCGGAGGTGGACGAGTTCCTCCCCGTGGTGGGCCGCTCCATGGCGGAGCTCCTGCCCATCCTCCGGACCTTCGCGCTCCAGGACGAGACCATCCTCGTGAGCGGGGCCACGGGTGCGGGCAAGTCGCGCCTGGCGCGCTGGTGCCATGAGCGCTCCGGCCGCCGGGGCAAGCCCTTCGAGACGCTGGACCTGGTGACGGTGCCGGAGGACCTCCAGATGGCGGAACTCTTCGGCTGGAAGAAGGGCGCCTTCACCGGCGCGGTGCGCGACGCGCCGGGCGTGGTGGCCCGCTCGGACGGCGGCACGCTGTTCATCGACGAAATCGACAAGCTGTCGCTGAAGGCGCAGGCGGGCCTGCTGCACCTGCTGGAGTCGCGCAGCTACCGGCCGCTGGGCGAGGGCACCGGCGAGAAGCTCGCGGACGTGCGCTTCATCATCGGCACCAACGCGGACCTGCACGCGCAGGTGCGCGCCGGCCGCTTCCGCGAGGACCTGTACTACCGCGTGAACGTGCTGCCGGTGCGCATGCCGCCCCTGCAGGACCGCCAGGACGAGATTCCCCTCTGGGCGCGGTACATGGTGAACCGCCGTCACCGCGAGCGGATGCCGGAGGGTTCCGCGCGGCTGGCGCAGGAGGCGGAGGTGCTGCTGACCACCAGCTCGTGGCCGGGCAACCTGCGGCAGCTCGACAACATCGTGCGGCGTGCGTACACGCTGGCGATGGTGGAGCACGCGGCCGGCACGGGCGACCTGGTGCTCCACGAGAAGCACGTGGCGCGCGCGCTGGACTACGAGCAGTCCCCCAGCAGCGGCCGTCCGCTGCCGGAAGCGCTGCGGGCCGCGGCGCAGGCCTTCGTCGGTGAGGCGCGCAGGCGCAGCACGCCGCTGGACCTGGACTACGCGGACGGCTTCCGCGGGCTGGTGCTGGGCACGGCCATCCGCCAGATGGGCCGCGACGAGGCCTTCCGGATGCTGGGCCGCGAAAGCCTGGTGAAGAACCGCAACCACCACAAGGCGCTCAAGCGCGAGCTGGAGAAGGTGGACGGCCTCTACAAGGCGCTGGGCGAGGGGGGCTCCCCGTTCTCCGACCTGCTGGAGAACGAGGACGCGGACTGACGCCAGGGGCGCGCCTTCAGTGGATGGCGCTGCCCAGCGGCTGGTAGTTCTCGTCGCGCAGGCCCACGAGCACGCTGGTGCCGTTGTCCGTCACCCGCAGCTCGCCGTAGCGCGCCTTCGCGTAGCGCTCCGCGTGGCCCTCCTGGAAGAAGAAGGCCTCCGCGCCCAGGCGCATCTGGGAGTTGCGGATGCGGAAGCGCAGGCGCACCTCGCCGGGCGCGAGCGAGGTGCCCGCCTGCGTCTCGTAGCGCACGAACTCGCCCACGTCGTGCTCGTCCAGGCGCAGCACCACGTTGCCGTCCTCCTGGGGCTGCTCGCGGCCCTCGCGCCAGCCCTGGTTGATGGCGTAGTCGAGCACCATGTAGTCGCCCTGGATGAGCGAGCGCGGGTCCACCGGAGCCAGCCGCAGCAGCACGGGCTGCCCCCGCGCGAGCACGGTCTCCTTCTGCACGACGAGGAAGGCGAGCGCGACGAACACGAGCGCGAGCCCACCGAAGATGACGGCGCCGCGTTTCATCGGGCCTCCGTGAGGACGGCGGGCTGCCGCCGCAGGAAGAACTGCCGCACGCCCAGCAGCACCAGGCCGCTGCCCTTGAGCGCGAGCGCCTTGGCCAGCAGCGTGATGTGCAGGTCGTAGTAGTAGTACGCGCCGAACGTCAGCAGGAACGCCACCGCCAGCCCCAGCATCACGCGGCTGCGGCGGTGGAAGCCGAGCGTCAGCATCTGCACCGCCACCAGCACGCCCGGCGTGTTCAGCGTCATCACCGTGAGCAGCACGAGCGCGCCGGCCGCGGGAATCCAGACGCGCTGCTCCTGGGCCAGCCCCAGCTCGCGCAGCACCTGCCACCCCGTCCACGCCAGGAGGAGCGCCAGCGCGATGGAGAGGTACGCGCTCGGCACGAACCCACTCTCGAAGCGGAAGACGTAGTGGAAGCCCTCCTGCGAGTTCTCGAAGCTGCGGAACAGCAGCCACCCGGGCACGGCGCACGCGAGCGCGAAGGCGATGGGCCCCACGCGAGCGCCCAGCTTCCCGCGCCGCAGCACCGGTTCGAAGAGCAGGGTGCCGGAGAGCGCGGCGGCGCCCATGAGCATCCACACGTCCACGCCCGAGCCCCCCACTGCATCGAGCGCGAACACGCCCACGGACACGCAGAGGCCCACCGTCGCCAGGAAGTAGAGGATGAGGTCCGGGTACACGGCGAGCAGCGCGACAGACGCCACCGCCCCCGCGAACGCGATGGTGAGGGTGCCCTGGTCCAGCTGCGCCAGCCCCACGAGGAACGCGCCCACGCCCGCCATGCACAGGGCCAGGGCGAGCTGCTCCAGGAAGGGGCCCTGGGCGGTCCGGCGCAGCAGCACCGCCGCCACCGTGATCAGGAGGCCCATGCCGGTGAGCGCCACCTCCTCCTTCCAGAGGCCCACGCAGGCGAAGAAGCTGAGCATGAAGGCGGCGGCCAGCCACGCGCCACCGCCGGCCAGCGCCTTCACGAACCAGGGTGAGGCACCCAGCGTCTTCTGGCGGATCTCCAGGGCGGTGCGGGCTCGCGCGTCCACCCCCGCGTCCACGTGGCCCTCGCTCTTGAGCCCCGCCAGCACGTCTTGAATCGTCGGTCGCAGGGCCATGATCAGGTCTCCTCCGAAACGCCGGTGGCCTGCGACTCGTGGCGCAGCCAGTACACCGCCAGGCCCACCTCGCCGATGATCACCAGGGGCAGGATGAAGAGGGTGAACTCGTCGGCGCGTGTCACCTCCAGGAGGAAGTAGCCCACCGCCGTCGTGACGAGCGTGATGAGGCTCAGCGCGCCCATGGTGAGCAGGAACAGCTCTCCGTGCAGGTGCCGGTGCAGGGCGTAGATGGCGACCAGCGCTCCCAGCACCAGCGGCAGGGACAAGCCGGCCTCGAGCGACCGGTCGTGCCTGCTCACGATGAACAGGATGCCCAGGGTCACCAGCGGCAGCAGCGTCATGATGGACAGCACGCGAGGCATCCACCGCCCCTGGAGCCAGGAGACCTTCTGGTTGGCGAAGTGCTCGTAGGTCGCCCAGGCGAACCCGTTGAGCAGCCCCAGCACCAGCGCGAGTCTTGCCTCGTAGGAGCCGAAGCGCGTCATGCGCTGGCCCCAGAAGAGGATGACGCCCGTGTTGACCAGCACGAGCTGGAGCATCCACAGCGGCGTGAAGCGCGCCAGCGCCACCCACGGCAGGATGAGCAGGCCCCAGCCGATGAACAGCTCATACGGATCCGCGCCCGTCTGGTAGGTCTGCCCGTACACGGCGAGCAGCGGGCCCACCAGCACCGCGGCCGCGAGCAGCGCGAACTGGCCCGCCGGCCGGTCGCCCAGGCGCCAGGCGCCCACCGCCGCCCCGGCCATGCCCAGGCAGATGAGGCCCAGCTTCGAGAAGCGCCCCAGCTCCGCCCAGTTGAAGGCGAAGAAGTACACCACGCCCGCCAGCACCAGCAGCGAGCCCAGGGCCATCAACGTCGTGGACAGGAACGCACGCCACGCGGGCCGCGACGGCGAGGCGACCGCCAGGTGCAGCGCGCGCCCGTACGCGTCCGGTCTCAGGATTCCGGCGTCCACCAGCGCGTGCAGCCGCTCCGGCGTCGCCTCAAGGTCGAGGAAGTCTTTCGGCACGGCCGGGGACTGTACTGCCTGACGTGAGGGCCGGGGAATGTCCCGGCCCTCCGCGCCCGGAAAGGCACCTACGGGGTGACGTCGGTGATCTTGTACGTGAAGGTTTTCGGGACCTCCCACTTCCAGATGCCGCCGTCCCAGGCTCTCTCGAGCGCGAGGAAGTACCGACCAGTGGTGGGCGCGGTGAAGGTGGCGCCCTTGTCGTCGCTGACCAGCTTCGGCCACCGCTGCGTGTCCTGCGCGTTCACCACCGTGGTCCCGGCATGGAAGGGGGGAGCGCCCTGCGCGCTGACCGTCAGCAACTGGTAGGCATGGCCCTCCATCAGGTCCACGGCCAGCACGTCCACGTCCGAGCTGTAGTTGAAATGGACGCTCAGCTGGGCGGGGACCGTCACGACGGTGGCCTCGGACGGGATGTCCCCGTGGTCATCCACGCCCACGTCCTGGACGGTGCACGTGTAGGGCACGGAGTGGGCCCCGTAGTCCCCGCTCGCGCGGACGCGCAGGTCGATGGCGCCACCCCCCGTGCTCTTCACGGCCAGGAAGCGGATGCCCAGGCTCTGGAACCACGCCGCGCGGTCCGCGCTCAGGGAGGTCCCCTCCGGGAGGATCAGCTCGAAGGCCGGCGCGACGCTGTCCGTTGGCCCCGTGCACCCCGCCGCCAGGGTGTGGTTGGCGGGAATACCGAGCCGCCATTGGTCCACGTCTTCGGCATGCTCCAGGAACCCGTTGAACGCCCCCTGCTTGTCGGTGACGGGCTGGACGACCGCCTGGTCCCAGGTGTCACCCGCGTCATCCCGGGTCTCCCGGAGCTCGTAGGTGAAGGCACCCGCGGACGGCTCCTCCGAACCGGACTGGATGTCCAGCACCACGTCCCCGGCGGTGGCCTGCTTCCAGAAGAAGGTGAGGTGCTGCACCGTCCCGGAGGACCAGGGCGCCCCGATGGGCTCCATCGTCGCCCCGTCGCGCAGCTGCGCCTTGCAGCCCAGCATGCCGAGGGGCGTGCAGTCGAACCGGTAGAGGCGGTCGGCCCGGAGGGTGAACCGCAGCTGGCCCGGCTCCGTCTTGCTGACGGTCCCTTCGCCCTGGAAGACCTGCGGTTCCTCCGTGGGCGACGCATCCCCGTATTGCTTGCTGCTGCACGCCCCCAGCGCCAACACCCCGCCCAGCAGCGCCACGCGCTTGAAAGACTTCCATTCCCGATTCATGTGGATGCCCCTCTTCCCCCAAAGCGCTCGCGCGGCCCGAGCGGCTGGCGCTCAGTATCGCACGCCAGGCCGCCGCGCTGGCGGGTGATTGTCATTCATTGCCGAGGAAGGCCTTCAGCTCGGGGAGCACGCGCTCGGGATGCTCCAGCTGCGGACTGTGTCCGCAGGCCACGCGCACCACCCGGGCCTGGGGAAGCCCGCGCGCGGCCTCATCCGCCAGTGTGACGGGCAGCGTCTCATCTCGCTCGCCCCAGATGAGCAGCACGGGGACCTTCACTTCGCCCAGCCGCTCGCGGCGGTGGAACAGCGGACCCGTCAGCGGCACCAGCGCGTTGAAGGCCTGCGCGGCTTCGGGCCTCCCGCCGGGCACGCTCAACAGCTCGTAGCCCAGCTGACCCAGCTTCTCTCCCAGCGGCGTGGGAGGTGGCGGCAGCATCCGGGCCATCGCCCAGGGGCCCAGGTTGCGCGCCAGCCGCTCCGGCCCCGCGCGGAAGAACAGGCGCGAGGCGCGAGGCATCTCAGGACCCAGCCCCATCGCGTCCACCAGCACCAGCCGCTCCACCGGCACCGTGCCGCGCAGCGTGAGCTCCAGCGCCACCAGTCCGCCCAGCGAGTGGCCGACCACCGACACCGGCCCCGGCGCCACCATTCCCAGCGCCTCCTCCACGGGCGCCGTGAAGAAGCGCACCGCGTCCTCCGCGGTCTTCACGTGCACGTCCGCCGGGGTGGACTGACCGAAACCGGGCAGGTCCAGGGCCAGCACCCGGTGGTGCCGGGCCAGCACCGTCAGGTACGGGAACCAGTGGGTCGCCGCGTTCCCACGTCCGTGGAGGAAGACGACCGTGGAGCGGGCGCCCTCGGGAGGCCCTCCTTCGAGGATCCGCACCGCGCCACCCCCGGGTAGCCAGTGCACCTGGGGCACCACGGCCGGGGCCAATTGGGCCAGGAGCCCCGTCTCCACCGGGCCCACGGGGGGCGTGGCGCCCGGGGC
>NZ_RAWF01000118.1:0-29328 GCF_003612075.1 Corallococcus sp. CA041A | reverse complement strand
GGAGGGCAGGGAGGCTCGTTCGACTTCAACGACCCGGCGGTGCAGCAGGTGTTGCAGGCGGGGCTGCCGCTCTTCGTGGGGTACGAGGCGACGGACGGCAGCGGGACGCCGGAGGGAGTGGAGCGGGGCGTGCGGCGCATCACGTTGCGTTCGACGGAGACGCCCAACCAGAACCCGGTGATGCAGGACGTGCTGTGGAACGACGCGCCGCTGTCCGGGCCGCTGCCGCTGGACGCGGAGGTGACGTTCACGCCGGTGCTGGGAGAGGGCAGCGAGGAGTCCTATTCCACGGCGGACGGGCTGAGGACGGAGCAGGTCTTCTACAGCTGGTTCGCGACGGGCGAGGGCGAGGTGGGGTCGTTCCGCTCGCTGGAGCCGGTGGACGGCAAGCCCGGCGACCCGACGACGACCTACACGACAGCCAAGACGCCCGAGCGCATCACTGTCTGGGTCGTGGCCCGCGATGGTCGTGGAGGCACGGATTGGACGACGCGCACGGTGGACGTGGGGCCCTGAGCGCCGGTCGGGCCATCACCGTGGTGGTCGGAGCGCTGCTCCTGGCGGGCTGCCTGCGAGGACAGGGAGCCCGGCCCTCTGCCTGGGAGGGAGACCGGAGCATCGCGTTTCCGCCGTTCCATGCGCAGTCCGCAGTACAGGTGTGGGGCAATGAGCAGGCGTATGTGCTGGACGGCAACCTGCTCAGGGCCGTCCAGGTCGCCATGGAGGACTTCTTCCCGAAGCAGTCCAAGGACACGCCGTGCTGGGGAAGACCGGAGGCGTATCGCTACCGTGTCATCCGTCAGGGAGACGTCTTCTTCATCCTGATCCACGAGGTCCCAGGCTCCTGTGGCGACGCCTTCATTGGCGTGGACACTGGCGCCCGCTACGCGGTCGGCCTCGACGGTCGGATTTTGCGGCGCAGTGTGGGCGCGGAACCGGAGGCACTGCCAGCGCCTCCGTCCGTGGATGCGGGAATCCTGGATGGGGCCGTGTTGGACGGTGGCGCCCCGTAGTCGGCCCCCGCTCACGGGACGATGGTGGGGGCGCTGTCGAAGAGGGCGTCGAACAGGGTGGTCTGGGGTGGACGCGTCCACTCCACGGCGACGGGGACGGGAAGGGCTGCGACTTCGGGCGGGAGCGGCGTGACGTGGAAGTGGGCCTCCAGTTCCCGGGCGATGATGCGCGAGGTGTCGCTCATGGGCGCGGGCAAGGGCGGCAGGTGCAGGTGGGCCTTGCCTCGCTTGCGTCCCGCGTAGTCGAACGTGAGTCCATACACCGTGTAGACCGGGGCCAGGATGCTCATGCAGCCCACGAGGGCCCAGGGCACGGGCTTCATGGGGATTCCCTTCGCGGGATAGACGGCGCAGCGCAAGGAGGCCTGGGAGGTCGTGCTGGCTTCCGCCAGGGTGAAGTCTGGCAGCAGCATGCCCAGCTGCCGCCGGAAGGCATCCCAGCGCTCATTCTGCTGTCGCACCTGCTCCCAACGTTCTTGGCGGCGCTTGTGTTCAGGATGGGCGTCGTCCAGGGACTCCTCGTACGAAGCAGGCCAGTAATGGCGAGCGAGGGTCAGCAGTTCATTCGTGCTGGGAGGCATGGCGCGAAGGCTCCAGCGTCAGAGTGTCACGTGTCCGAACAGCACCGGCGGCGCCCGTTCATCGCATTGCGCCCTGAACCGGGCTCCGGCAAGGGACGCCTCGAAGGTCGTTCGCAGCTGTGCCTTCATCAACTCTCAAAGCATTCCGAGCGGTGAGTCGATGGTGGCGGAGCCGAAGACTGCCTGAGAGGCCTCATTGATGCGGTCCGCCGCGATGCGCTGCGCCAGCGGTAGTGAGAGGACGCCTTGGTGGGTTCGCAGGGGCGTTTCAACGCCGAACCTGCACAGCACGGACTCGCTGGTGTTGGCGCGAGTAATCCGGATGTGGATGCAGGCGGCGCGCTGACCGCCTTCTTCCCCTGGCGTTGCTTCCCTCAGAGTCACGAAGCGGATCTGCCGGGGGAGAATCCGCCCCGTGACGAAGGTCCGGTCCGTGGGCCCGACACACGCCGCGCACAGGGACAGCACGGCTGCGACTTGAAGCCACCGTCGCCGTGCTGCCTGTGCCGCCATGGTTCACCCCGTCAGCCACGCGGACGCGCGGCCCAGGCCCTCCGCCACGGAGGTGAATGCGTCCGCCGTGCGCACCCGGTCCTCTCCGAAGCGCTTCACGTACAGCTCCCGCACCGCCGGAATCTGCGACGAACCGCCCGTCAGGAAGACCGCGTCAATCTCCCTGGCCTCCGGGTGCTTCGCCAACAGCCCTTCCGTGCACTGCGACAGTTCATCCAACAACGTGCGGCTTGCCGTCTCGAACTCCGCTCGCGTCATCGGCTCGTGCAGGTGGATGCGCGCGTCCTCGAAGTCGATGGTCGCCACGTCCTCGCTCGACAGCTTCACCTTCGTCGCTTCAATCGCCCGGAACAGCCGGTAGCCCAGGTTGTCCATCACCAGGTCGTAGAGCGCCTGGATTTCCGCGGGGTGGTCGCTCGTGTCGAGCATCACCTCCAGGAGTTCCTGCGTGGACTTCTCCCGGATGAAGGACATCTCGTGCCAGTTGAGCAGCTTCGCCAGCACGTGCTGCGGAATGGGCAGCCGCTTGTGGCTGAAGCCCTTCACCTTGTACGTGGACCCCGCCCCGAACTTCGGCAGCAGCTTGTGCCGCATGATCTCCGCGTCGAAGCGGTCACCACCGATGCGCACACCCGTGGACCCCACCACGTCCGGCCTGCGGTCCAGGTTCCCTCGCCGCGACGGGCCCAGCCGCATCAACGTCAGGTCCGTCGTGCCGGCGCCGAAGTCCGCCACCAGCACCAGCTCGTCCTTCTCGAGCCGCGCCTCGTACGCGAGCGCCGCGGCGATGGGCTCAATCAGGAACTGCACGTGCGTGAAGCCCGCGATCTCCGCCGCCTTGCGCAGCCGCTTCTCCGCCAGCGCGTCCGCGTCCGCATCCGGCGTGAAGACCGCGGGGCGGCCCAGCACCACCGCGTCCGGCGCCTCGCCCAGATGCGCCCCGGCTGACTCGCGCACGCGGCGCAGCAGGATGGCCACCAGATCCTCGATGGTGTACGTGCGCCCCTTCACCTGCGTGGCCCGGAAGGACGAGCTGTGCAGGAAGGACTTCACGGACTGGATGAACCGGCCGTTGTTGTCCTCCAGGTAGCGCTGGATGGCGTCCGCGCCGGTGAAGACCTCCCGCTCCTCCTCCGCGAAGAAGAGCACGGAGCGGAACAGCCGGGGCTCCGGGGTGTGGGGCTGCAGCGGCAACACGGTGCCGTCCGGCAGGGCCAGGGCGGTGTTGCTGGTTCCGAAGTCGAGTCCGCAGGCGCGCATGGGGGGGCGCCCCTTATCGCCATTCTTCCGGACGCGGTAGCCCCAAAGTGACTGTCTGCCGTGGGGCGTGCGGCCGGGCAGGCGCTCGTCGTGGGATGGCTTGGCGCTCCACGGGCCACCGCCATCTTTGCCCTGTCATCCCTTTGACAGGAGAACCCCATGAAATCGCGCGCAGCATGGCTGGGTGCCGGAGTCGTCGCACTCGCAGTGGGCACCACCGCCTGCCAGGACGGAGACCGCTCCCGCCAGGACACCGCGGAGAGGAACACCCCCGGACAGCAGGTGGAGCAGGCCCAGCTCCAGTCGGAGAAGGCCTTCGACGACGCACGTGACGCGCAGAAGGAGGCCTCCAGCCAGCAGCGCGAGGCCGCCCGCGCCCAGGAGGACGTGCAGCACAAGCAGCAGGAGCTCCAGGAGGCCCAGGCCAAGGCCCAGAAGGAATCCCAGGAGGCCCAGGCCAGCCAGCAGCAGGCGCAGGCCCGCACCCAGCAGGCCCAGTCCGTGGCCCAGCAGGCCCAGGCCAGCGCCCTGGAGGCCCAGCGCCGGACGCAGCAGAACTTCGCCACCCAGCAGCAGCAGGCCTCCAACGAGAACGCCACCGCGAACCAGCGCGTCGCGACCCAGGACGCCCAGCAGCAACAGGCCGCGAACCAGAACGCCGCCACGCAGCAGGCCGCCATCGCCCAGAACTCGCGGGCGGCACCCGCCCCGGGACAGCAGATCTCCGGCGACGTGCTCAGCGCGAGCGCACAGGAGGTGCTGGTGAGCCAGCGCGGAGAGCCGCAGCTGCGCCTGAAGGTGGGCCCCACCACGCAGGTGAAGGTGGATGGCCGGGCCGCGAGTGCCGCGGACATCCAGGAGGGCGCGCAGATCCGCGCCTCCTACACCACGGACGCGAGCAGCGGCGAGCCGGAGGCCCTGAGCATCGACGCCACGTCCCGCGCGCAGCCGGTCGCGCCCGCACCGGCGGAGAGCGGCGAGTCCTCGCCCGGCGTGCCCCGGTCACCGTGACTCCAGACATGCCACGGCCCCGTGCCTTCGCGCTTCCCAACGCGAGGGGACGGGGCCGTGCCGTGTCGTGTCGCAGACTTGTTGCTACCCGCGCGTTACGCGGCCAGCTCGGCCTGGTCCAGGCCGGCCTCGGCCATCAGGTTCGCCAGCTCCGCCTTCAGCTTGTCCTTGGCGCGGATCTCCAGCTGGCGGGCGCGCTCGCGGGAGAAGCCGAAGTGCTCGCCCAGCTCGCTCAGGGTCATCTCCGAGTCGCTCATCACGCGCTGCTCGATGATGAAGCGCTCGCGCGGATCCAGGCGCGTCAGTGCGCGCTGCACCAGGTTGCGGGTGAGGCCCGCCTGCTGCCGGTCGGCGACCTCGTCCGCGTGGGAGGCGGCATCGGACTCCACGAAGTCCAGGTGCGTGGCGTCGCCGTCCTCGCCCACCGGCGCGTCCAGGGACAGGTCCCGGCCGCCCATGCGCTGCTCCATCTCACGCACTTCCGTGGGCTTCACGTTCAGCTTCTTGGCGATTTCGTCCGCGTTGACGATGTGGCCGTCGCCGGCGCCCAGCTTCTCCAGCTCGCGGCGCGTGCGGGCCAGGCTGAAGAACAGCCGGCGCTGCGCCTGCGTGGTGCCCAGCTTCACCAGGCTCCAGTTGCGGAGCACGTAGTTCTGGATGTACGCGCGGATCCACCACACCGCGTAGGAGATGAGGCGGATGCCCTTCTCAGGGTCGAACTTCTGCACCGCCTTCATCAGGCCGATGTTCGCCTCCTGGATGAGGTCGGACATCTTCAGGCCGTAGGAGCGGTACTCGTACGCAACCTTCACCACGAAGCGCAGGTTGCTCGTCACCAGGCGGTGGCCCGCGGACAGGTCGCCCGCGCGGAAGGCGCGCGACAGCGACTGCTCATCCTGCGGGTTCAGCAGCGGGTACTGGTTGATCTCCGAGAGGTACGTGGAGAGCGAGTCGGCGGAAGAGAAGGAGCTGGAAGCCTGCATGGGGGTCTCTCTCGGGGAAGAGGGCGGTGTGTGCGACCGCCGTTTGCTGCGACGGGGAGACCTTTAGCAACGCACGGGCCAATGCCAGCCGACGGGCAACCTCAATGATTCCAGGCCGTTGCGCGATTTGGCTTCGATGCTTAGGGCGGAACCCGGCACTTTTTACAGCGAGGGGTTCCGACACTTCTTCCGGGTGCCCCGAAGGGAGGGTTGCCTGCCCTCCGACCCGGGCACAGGGCGGATCACATCCAGCAGGGATGTGGGCACGCCCCGGCCCCCACACCAGGGGACCGGGGCGCCGGGTGTCCGGAAGGTGGCGGCCTGCTCAGGGGGCCACGGGCGTGAGCTCGTAGCCCACGTTCACCTGAACCGCCGCGGGCAGGCAGGCGGGGGCGTCACCGGGGTGGGTGACCTTCCAGCAGAGCTGGTTACCGGGCGTGCCTGAGACATCCACGGTGACGCTGTCCGCCCCGCGCATGAGCGGCAGCGGGTGCCAGGTGGGCGTGGGGTTGGAGGTGCAGACGCCGTCGCCGCACACCTGGCAGTCGGTGGCCAGCGCATAGGAGGGCGCGGGCTGGCTGGTGGCGCAGCCTGTCGGCACGGTGTCCGTCTTCGTGAAGCGCACGCGGGACACGGCGCAGCTTGCGTCCAGAGGGTTCAACACCTTCGAGCGCGCGGCCATGGGGGCCTGACCCTGGAACAGGAAGACGGCGTCGTTGAAGTCGCGGTCGCCGCCGCCATTGAGGTCCTCAAAGCCCAGCATCCACTGGCCCGGCACGGTCGTGGGCGCCGTCATTAGCACGTGCGGCATGCGGAGGTTGCCCGACGCGGGGACGGTGGCGCCTTCCTTGGGAAGGACGAGACGCCCGTAATACGGATCCGCCATGCGCTGCAGCACGAACGAATCCATCCAGCCACACAGCTTCTGGCTGGTCGCCACCACGGCGCAGGCCTTCGAGGAGGACTGGGCGTGGTCCGGGTCACACTGGTCGGAGAAGGCGCAGCCGATGTTCCGCTGCAGCGTCGGCATCCGGCCCACGGGGTCCTGATCCAGGTTCCACTTCGCCTTGGAGAAGAAGACGGACAGGGGCGTCTTCAGGTGCAGCGTGCACTTGAGGTTGGCGTCCCTGCGCAGGCACGGGAAGACGGTGCCGTCGTCCAGGTAGTGGGCCGCGTCGAAGGCGGTGACGAGGAAGAAGACCATCTCCTTGCCTCCCTGGATGAGCCCCAGGTCCACCGTGCGGTCCTTGCGGGTGATGCCCGGATCCGGGTTGACGGACCGCACCAGGCCCCGCGTGTCGTACCGGGACACGTCGTAGTCCGGGATGCCGTCCTCGAAATCATCGGCGTCCGGCACCAGACCCATCGCGCGATAGGTGGTCAGGTTGCTGTCGTCCTCGGTGCTCAGGAAGACCAGCGAGCCCATTCCCATGAAGTTGTTGGTGGGGTGGGCGGGCTCCAGCAGGTTGGGGATGTGCGGGAAGAGGCCGTTGTCGGAGAAGCCGGTGCCCGCGTTCGCGGAGGGAACGGGGGGGGACGGTCCCCACGATGTCGGCGGTGATGTTGTAGGCGGAGGAGGTGCGGCCGGGACGGGCATCCGTCAGGTCCTGGCTGGTGAAGAAGGCCGAAGCGCAGACCGAGTTGAGCGCCAGCTCCGGCTGGCGGAAGAGGAAGCCACCGGACGTGAAGGTCCGGCTACAGCGGGGGCTCACGCCGATGTACGGGCGGGCCTGGACGCCGGAGGGCGGGGCCAGGTTGTAGAGGTCTTCGTGCAGGTCCGCGATGCCATTGCCGTTGGCATCCACCAGGTCGCCCTGGGCGTTGACGTAGCCGCGAGCGACGAGGTCGTCGTAGTACACGTAGCCGAACGCGTGCGTGGCCTCCGATTCCTTGGCGATGAAGGTGACGCTCAGCTCCTGGTCCGTCGCGAACACGATGCGCTCCGGGGACCTGGGGGCCAAAGGAGCGGTCAACCACAGCTCCTGCCAGGACGCGGCGCCAGCGTTCTCCAGCAGCTCGAAGCCCGAGTCCACGAACGGCGGCTGACGGTTCACCGCCAGGTCCTGGGCGACGCTGAAGCCGAACGACGAAGAGATGGACTGGCCATGGCTGCTGGTGACCGTGACGGCCACCGGCGTGGTGTCCTCCGCCAGGCACTGCGGCGCGGTCCAGGTCTGGAGGCTCGAGGTCCCGGTGTCCACCTGCGTCCCCAGGGTGCCCGCGCTGGCGTCCCAGGAGAACGTCAGCGGATTCCCGTGGGGATCCGTGGCCAGGATGCCCACCTCCGCGGTGCCGCCGGGAGGCAGGACCGCCGAGGACTGCGAGAAGCCGTTGAGCCGCGGCAGCACATGGCCGGGCTGGGTTCCCCCGGGGGGCATCGCGTGGGCCGCGCGCGGTGAGGCAATGACAAGCAGGAACCCCCCGGCCACGAAGGCCAGGAGGCGAAGAAGATGAGGCTGCAAGGACAGACTCCTCGGGGTGAAGACGGCCCCGAGGGTCTATCAGATGGAGATGACGGGCATCTCCAGCGGTGGCCAATCCCTGGCTGTCAGGGATTGACGGGTCCGGACTCGTAGCCGATGTCCACGTTGTTGATGGTGGCCTGGCACGGACCGTTCCCGGCGGTCAGGTCCGCCTTCCAGCAGAGCTGATGGCCGGGAGTGCCGGACACGTCGAGCACGGCGTCCCGGTTCCAGTCGAACGTCACCGGATGCCAGGTGGGCGTGGGATTGGGAATGCACGTGCCGGCGAGGCACAAGCGGCAGTCGGTGGCCACCGCGTAGTGGATGGCGACAGGAGGGGCGCAGGTGGGGTCCTGGGCGTCGTCCTTGTGGATGTACACCTGTTGGATGGCGCAGCTGGGGGCCGCGGGGCTCAGCACGGTGGAGCGCACGCGGCCGGCCGTGGGCGCCTGGTTGCGCAGCATGAAGACGACGTCGTTGAAGTCCCGGTCGCCTCCACCCGGGAGGTCCTCGAAGGCCAGGAGCCACCGGTCGGACGCGGGGCCCACGTTGCCCAGCACGGCGTGGGGCATGACGAGGTTGCCCGGCGCGGCGACGGTGGTGGCGGCCATGGGCAGGGTCGTGTTGCCGTAGGGCAACGTTCCCATGCGGGTCCGGGTCCCGGAATCCAACCACCCGCACAACTTCTGGCTGGTACCGGCCAGGGTACAGGCGCGCGGAGACGAGTTCGGGTTGGTCCGGTTGCAGGCCTCGTCGTAATCACAACCCATGTTCCGGGACACGACGGGGTTCTGGCCCATGAAGTCCTGATCCAGGTTCCACTTCGCCTTGGAGAAGAACACGTTGATGGGCGTCCTCAGGTGCAGCGTGCACTTGAGGTCGGCATCCCTGCGCAGGCAGGGATGGACCATGCCCGCGTCCGTGTTGTGGATCGGCTCGAAGGCGGAGACGAGGAAGAAGACCACCTCCTGTCCGCCCGGGATGACGCCCAGGTCCACCGTGCGGTCGTAGGTCGTGATGCCGGGATCCGGGTTGAAGGCCCTCGGACGGCCATGGCCGTCATAGGCGGAGACGTCGTAGTCGGGGACGCCGTCGTTCACCTCCGTCGCGTCAGCGACGGCGCCCAGCCCCTGGTAGGTCTCCCTGTCGGAGTCGTCGTCAGCCAGGAGGAAGGCCAGGTGGCCGATGCCCATGTTGTTGTTGGACGCGTGGGCGGGCTCCAGCAGGTTGGGGATTCGCGTGAAGAGCCCGTTGTCCGAATAGCTGGTGCCGGCCGCTCCCAGCTGGGTGCTCCCGACGACGTCGACGATGATGTTGTAGGCGGAGGAGGTGCGGCCGGGACGGGCATCCGTCATGTCCCGGTTGGTGAGGAAGGCCGAAGCGCAGGTCGAGTTGAGCGCCAGGTCCGGCTGGCGGTAGGTGAAGCCACGGGACGTGAAGGTCTGGGAACAGCGGGGGCTCACGCCGATGTACGGGCGGGCCTGGGCACCGGAGGGCGGGGCCAGGTTGTAGAGGTCCTCGTGCAGGTCCGCGATGCCGTTGCCATTGCCATCCACCAGGTCGCCCTGGGCGTTGACGTAGCCGCGCGCCTGCAGGTCGCTCACGTACAGGTAGCCCAGCGCGTGGCTCGCGCCGGCGCTTTCGTACACGAAGCTGATGGTGACGTTCTGGTCCGACGGGAACACGATGGAGTCCACCGACGTGGGCGTCCAGAACGGGTTCACCGACCGCAGCGTCTTCTGCGGGGTGAGCGTCACCTGCTGGAGTTGGTCGAACCCCGCGGCGGTGAACGCGGGCTGCACGTCCTCGTACAGGTCCCCGGGGCCGCAGGTGTCGGCCGCCTGGGCCGGACGCAGCGAGGGAATGACAAACAACGCGCTCCCGGCCACGAGGGCCAGGAGACGGGAGGGATTCGGGTGCAAGGACAGACTCCTCGGATGAAGATGGCTCCCAGGGTCTATCAGAAATAACAAGGAAGACGGCTCTGTCTGGGTGTGTCAGGCTTCACCCATGAAGACGACCCGTCTGCCCTTGCTCCCCCTTGTTCGTCAGGTCAACGCCTTGCGCAGCCGTTTGGGGATGGCCTCCGCGTGCCAGCGCTGCACCTCGCGGGCGATTTCGGCGGAGCGCTCCGCGCGCTCGTCGCGGGCCTGGGGCAGCAGCTTTCGCGCGGCCTTGCGCTGGCCGGGCGGGGCCTCCGCGGCGGCGCGCTCGAAGAGCTCCAGGCGCACGTCCGCGTCGTGCAGCTCGCCCAGGCCGTCCTGGAGTGGCACCAGGACCTCCAGCAGCGCGCCCACGGTGCGGCGGAAGGCGGGCTGGAAGATCTCCAGCTCATAGCGCAGCTTCTTCAAATCCTTGCGCAGGGCGTGGGCGGAGGCCGCGTCCGGCGCGTCCGCGTAGCGCTCCAGGCGCTTCTCCACTCGGCGCAGTCGCTGGCGCAGGTGGCTTCGCACGCGCTTGCCGGCGAAGCGGTGGGCGTCCT
The DNA here is from genome assembly GCF_003612075.1 of Corallococcus sp. CA041A. NCBI lineage: Bacteria > Pseudomonadati > Myxococcota > Myxococcia > Myxococcales > Myxococcaceae > Corallococcus > Corallococcus sp. CA041A. Next base: position 19,023 of record NZ_RAWF01000118.1, on the reverse strand, counting down.
CCAGCGTGTCCACCTTCTTGAGGAGGCGCGGCACGGTGTGGTCCGTCCAGCGCTCCAGCTCCGCGCGCAGCTTCTTCTCCCGGGACTTCAGGCCGGACAGGTGGGACTCGCGCAGGCCGGCCAGCGCCTTGCTCGCGTCCTTCTTGCCCTTCGCGGCGGTGTCCAACCACTTGTCCTGGACGTGCAGGTCCCTCACGTCGCCCAGCGCGTCCTGGAGGCGCTTCACGTCCGTCTCCAGCCGGGTGAGCTTGCCGGTGGCCTGGAACACCTGGAGCGCGGCGCGCAGGCGGCGGGTGGCCACGCGCATGTCGTGCACGCCGTCCTCGCCCAGCTCGTCGTCCAGCTGGGATTCGGGGTGGCGCACGTCGGCGAGCCGGCCGGCGAGGATGCGGCGGGCGGCGTCGCCCAGCGCGGTGTCGGGGCCCAGGCCCCGGATGGGAGTGGGAGGCGGCATGGCGGGTCAGTCCTCCTTGAGGGCGTATTGTTGAACCATGCGCTCCGCGGCGTCCGGGCCCTCCCAACCGAGGATGCGCGCGTCCTTGTCCGCGAAGTGCACCACCGCGAGGAAGAAGTGCTCCAGCTCCTCGCGCTCGCGCTTGGACAGGTCCTGATAGGAATTGAGGTCGTCCGAGCGGGTGGCGTTCACCGGGACGAGCAGCAGGCGGTCATTGCGCTCGCGTTCGCCGTTCGTCGCGCCCTTCGGCTTCTGGTCCACCAGGAGCACGCCCAGGGGCCGGCAGGGCAGCACCACGCCGGGCCAGGTGGGCACGTCCCAGTACACCAGCGCGTCCAGCGGGTCTCCGTCCGGGCCCTTCGTGCTGGGGATGAAGCCCCAGTCGAATGGGTAACGGAAGCCGCGCGTCAGCGGCCGGGACAGCGTGAAGGCCTGGAGCTTCGAGTCGTATTTCAGCTTCACCGTCGAACCGCGGGGCGACTCGACGACGACGTGCAACGCATCCTGAGCGCCGCGCAGGGGCAGGCGGGTGAAGTCGGTGGCCATGGACCTTCAGGCTGGGGTCGCCGTTCCGTCTCCGGCAAGTGCCCCCGTGCCAGGGGGTTTCACTCGCCAACCTTGGGGGGCGCCGAGCGCCTACCAGCGCCCGGAATACAGCCGCATTCCGAGCGTCAGCAACAGTCCGATGCCGGTGAGCGCGAGCCCTGCGATGGCCTTCTTCCGGTCGATGCGGGGCGAGTCGGCATGCCGGTTGCGCACCAGGCTCACGGTGTTGAGCACCAGCGACACGACGTGGACCGCGTAGCACATGGGAATCACCGAGATGACGCCCATGAACAGGCCCGAGTTCGCCAGTGAGAGGCCGGGGGCCTTCGCCTGCACGGCGATGGTGTGGCCCCGCAGCTCCCAGCAGTCCGGGCACAGCGGCAGCGACTCCCTGCGGACGCGGTGCTCACAGCGCGGGCACATGAACGCGCCGCAACGGGTGCACACCTGGTTCGCGACGCTGTCGTCGTGCCGCGCGCAGAGGGCGTGAGCCGGAGCTTCGTTCGCGTCCAGGCTCTCACCGTCATCCCGTGCTGGAGACTTCAGCCCGGCCAGGAAGTGGCCCGTGATGGCATGCGCGGCGGGACCGTTGGGGATGGCGAGCGAGATGTTGTCCGGGTCGATGCGCCGCACCTTGGGTCCCCGGCCGCGCAGGAAGAAGACCCAGGCGAGCACGGGGATGGCCACGCTCGATGCCAGCGCGACCAGGCCCTGCCATTCGGGCACGTCGGATGCCAACAGGCAGAACGCCAGGATGAGCAGCGCGATGGCGGCCAACACCGACACGGCCATGATGACCTGTCCGCGCTTCCACCGGCTCCAGGCCTCTTCCGTGAAGGGAAGGGTGCCATTCACCCGCTTCGTCATCACGGACGCGACGATGATGGCGATGAGCAGGTTGAGGAGGGCGAGGAAGCCAATCCAGCGCGGATACCAGGTGAAGTTCACCGGCTTGAAGACCACGCCCTGCCGCTCACCCGTGACGATGCAGATGGCTGGCAGGTCGAACTCGTTCAGCTCCCCGGAGGGGATGTCGATGTGATGCATCGCGGAGACTTGTAGTCCACCGCGTGCAACGCATTCCAGTCACCGCCCGGCGCTAATGCAGGGGCCGGCCCAGGGGCGGCTCCGGCTGACGGCGCGCCACCAGCTTCCGTGTGGCGCGCGCCGCGGCCAGTCCTCCCAACGTGTACCAGGCCACGGTGAGCAGCGACGTGGACGGGCGGGCCTGGGACGGCTTGCGGCCCAAGCCCAGCTTCGGAGGCAGCACCACCGCGCCCAGGCCGGCGAGCAGGCCCAGCGTGGCGCCGCGCAGGTACGGCCGCTTGGGACGTCCCAGGGCCACGAGCGAGAAGAAGAGGCCGTTGGAAAGGACGTCGCCCGCCAATGTCTGGCGATGCAGCTGGCGTCCCTTCGCGGGCTCGCCGCCGAAGAAGCGGACGCCCTTCTCCAGGGAGCGCATGCCCAGCACGTCCATGCGCGGCGGGTGCTTCAACACGCGCCGGGCGCTCTCGTGCACCAGCGTGAGCGCGGCGGCGCCGACGAGGCCAGGCCCCAGGGCTCGGAACACGATGCGGGGCGGAGCGGCAGGTTCGATCATGCCTTCCAAGCTAGGCACCGCGCGCACGGGATTCCCGTCCGCGGGCGCCTGCCCGCCTGCCCGGGGTCCCGTTGTGCCCGCGCGTCAGGAACTGCAGCTCACCACCAGGTGCCGTCCCCACGTCGGCGGCGAGGCCGCGTAGGCCTCCTGGCCGGGGTGTTCGTCGAAGGGCGCGGACACCAGCGCGAGCACGCGGTCCACCTCCGCGAAGTCGCCTTCCTGTGCCCGGGCGATGGCCTGCTGCGCCACCCAGTTGCGCAGCACGTACTTCGGGTTGACGCGGTCCAGGCGCGCGTGGCGTTCGCCGTCCACGCTCCCTTCCGACTCCAGCCGCGCCCGGTAGCGCTCGGCCCACCCGTCGAAGCCCTCCGGCGGCAGGAAGTGGTCGCGAAGCGCGTCGTTGCGAGCACCCGGGCTGGAGTCGAACCGGTTCAGCGCGCGGAAGAAGCGCGTGTAGTCCACGTGCGAGCCGGCCATCAGCGAGAACAGGTCCTCCAGGAGCGAGCGGTCCTCGTCGCGGGCCTCCGTCAGGCCCAGCTTCTCTCGCATGCGCGTCAGGAAGTGCCGCGCGAACGTGGGCTGGAAGAGCGTCAGCGTGGCGCGCGCCTCGTCCTCGGTGATGAGCGTGAGCAGCGCCTCGCCCAGGCAGGCCAGGTTCCACAGCGCGACGCGCGGCTGCTGGTCGAACGCGTAGCGGCCCTGGTGGTCGGAGTGGTTGCAGACGAAGCCGGGGTCGAAGTCGTCCAGGAACCCATAGGGGCCGTAGTCCAGCGTGAGCCCCAGGATGGACATGTTGTCGGTGTTCATCACGCCGTGCGCGAAGCCCACCGCCTGCCAGCGCGCCACCAGCTCCGCGGTGCGCTCCACCACCTCCGCGAAGAAGCGCGCGTAGCGGCCCTCCTGGCCCGCGAGGTGCGGGAAGTGCGCGGTGATGACGTGGTCCGCGAGCGTGGCCACGTGGCCGGGCTGCTCGGTGTGGTGGAAGAACTCGAAGGTGCCGAAGCGCACGTGCGACGGGGCCAGGCGCACCAGCATGGCGCCGGTCTCCACCTCCTCGCGGTACACCGGCGTGCGGCTGCCCAGGATGCACAGGGCCCGCGTGGTGGGGATGCCCAGCGCGTGCAGGGCTTCTCCGGCCAGGTACTCGCGCACGGTGGAGCGCAGCACCGCGCGCCCGTCACCTCCGCGCGAGAAGGGCGTGGGCCCGCCGCCCTTCAGCTGCAGGTCCCATCTGTCGCCGTCCGGGCCGCGCGCCTCGCCCAGGAGCAGCGCGCGGCCGTCTCCCAGGCGCGGCACGTACACGCCGAACTGGTGCCCCGCGTACACCATGGCCAGGGGCTCCATGCCGGGCAGCGGCGTGGCCCCGCCGAACACGCGCGCGAACTCCGGGCGCGCGACCTCCTCCGCGTCCAATCCCAAGAGCCGCAGGGCCGCCGGGTTCACGCTCACCACGTACGCGTCAGGGAAGGGCGCGGGGGCCACCCGGGCGGCGAACCCAGGGGGCAGGCGGGCGTAGCTGTTGTCGAAGACGAGCTGTTCGAGCGAGGCCATGGATGGAAACAACAGACGTCAGGGAATCTGCATGCCCCGCTGGACCGCGGGACGGCTGCCCACGCGGTGCAGGTACTGGAGGATGTTGGGCAGGTTGTTGAAGAGCTCCGGGAAGAAGTCCCGCGAGCCCTTCAGCCACGGGTACGTGGCGATGTCCGCGATGGAGTACGTGGTGGCCAGGTAGTCCCGCGACGACAGCTGCTGCTCCACCACGCCCAGGACGCGCTTCGCCTCGGCCTCGAAGCGGTCGATGGCGTAGGGAATCTTCGCGGAGGCGTAGCGCCCGAAGTGGTTGAGCTGGCCGAGGGTGGGCCCCAGGCCGCTCATCTGGAACATCAGCCACTGCGTCACTTCCGCCTTGCCGCGCGGATCCGCTGGCATCAGCGCGCCCGTCTTCTCCGCCAGGTACAGCAGGATGGCGCCGGACTCGAAGAGGGCGAACGGCCGTCCACCCGGCGCGTCGTGGTCCACGATGGCCGGAATCTTGTTGTTGGGATTGATGGCCAGGAACTCGGGCTTGAACTGCTCGCCCTTGGAGATGTCCACCGAGTGCGTCTTGTAGGGGATGCCCAGCTCTTCCAGGGCGATGGAGATCTTGCGGCCGTTGGGGGTCTTGAACGTGTACAGGTCGATCATGCCTTCACTCCCGTGAGCTCTTCGCTCACCTGCCAGAGCCGCTCCGCGAGCGCTTCGTCCCGGGCGGCGGACGACGGCTTCGCCTTGCGGCATTTGATGAAGTATTCGCCGCTGACGCCCGCCACCTCCGGCGACGACGCCAGGTAGATGGACGTCCTCGCGCCCTTTTCAGGGGAGAGCATGAAGGGCGAGGCCAGCTTGATGAGGTGCTTGAAGAAGCCCTGGCTGTTGTGCCCGAAGCCCGTGCGCACCGCGCCGGGGTGCAGTGAATTCGCGGTCACCTGCGTGCCGGCCAGCCGCTTCGTCAGCCCACGCGAGAAGAGGATGTTGCTGAGCTTGGCGTTGCCATAGACGCGGATGCCGTCGTAGCGACGCTTCTCCGTCTGCGGGTCGTCCAGGAAGTCCGAGTACGCCAGCCGGTGTCCTTCCGAGGACACGTTGATGATGCGCGCGGGGCCGCTCGCCACCAGCAGGTCTCGCAGCAGGTGGGTGAGGAGGAAGTGGGACAGGTGGTTCGTGGCGAACGTGGCCTCGTAGCCGTCCACCGTCACCTGCCGCCGGTCGATGATGAGGCCCGCGTTGTTGATGAGCACGTCCAGCCGCGGGTGGCGGTCGCGGAACGCCTTCGCCAGGTCGCGCACGGACTGGAGGGAGGACAGGTCCGCGAGCAGCGTCTCCACCTGCGCTCCGGGAGCGGCCTCGCGCACCGCGGCGACCGTGGCCGCCGTGCGGGCCTCATCCCTGCCGGACAGCACCAGCGTGGCTCCCCGCCGCGCCAGCGCCTTGGCCGTCTCCTGGCCAATGCCACCGGTAGCCCCGGTGATGAGGCACACCTTGCCGTCGAGACGGTCTTCGGGAAGCCCTGCCGCCATGGGACGCGTCCTCCTGGAATCCGGGGACGCGTTCTATACGCTCCCCGCCTTCCCCGCGCAGGAGAACCTGCCAGGGAGGCGGAAGCGGGTGGCGTCAGGCGTCAGGTGGAGGCCTGGCTGATGTCCTCGGCCTGACGGCCCCGGCGGTTGCCGCCCTTGGGAGGCAGGGTGGCGCCCGCGCGCGCGTCGCCGTTGAGGTGGCTCTCCAGGAACCAGAGGTCCTCCTCGGTCTCGCCCAGGGTCTGGGTGAGGATGTCCGCGGTGACGGGGTCGTTCGCCTCGTCGGACTTGTTGATGCCGTCGCGGAGGCTGGCGGCGTAGCGGCCCACGCGCTCGACCAGCGCGCGGATGTGGGCCTCGCCGTCCACGGCCTGGAGGTCGTACTCGGGCAGCTGGCTGTTGTTGGTGGCCAGGCGGATGGTGCCCTGGGCGTAGCCGCCCAGCGCGCCCGCACGCTCGGCGTAGGAGTCCGCGTGCTTGCGCGCGTGCTTGGCCACTTCGTCGAAGAGCAGGTGGCGGCTGTAGAAGTGCGTGCCGCGGATGTTCCAGTGGGCCTGCTTCACCTGCCAGTGCAGGTCGATGGCGTTGGCGAGCAGCGTGTTGAGCATGTCGATGAGCTCTTCGCGCGCGTCCTGGGGAAGGTTCACGTGGCTGGTCGTGTACATGGTCCTGGTCCCTCGCTGGTGGGGTGCGCGCGGCAGGCCGTCGGCATGACGTCTCGGCGCTTCCCACAGGGTGGGGATGGGCCGTGCCCTTGGCCATGGCGCGGCATATTTCGCCTGGCTGCCCGGCTGGCTCGAAGGGCGGGCGGCCGGGCGTCGTGGATCAGCCCGCGTCGGGGGCGGTCAGCCGGGCGGCGACCTCCGTGGCGGCGCGCTCGCCGGACTCCACCGCGCCGTCCAGGTAGCCGCAGCCTTCGATGGCCGTCTCGGTGCCCGCCCAGTGCACGCGGCCAAATGGCGCCCGAAGCGCGTCGCCAATGGCGGTGAGGGTGCCGGGGCGGGGCAGGCCCACGTAGCAGCCGGTGCTGAACGCCTCCTGCTTCCAGTCCAGCGCGGCGATGGCCACGGGCGACAGGGCCTGGGGGCCGAAGAAGCGCGCGAAGTCCGCGAGCGCCGCGCGGTGGAGGTCCTCCTCGGGGCGCCCGGTCCACGCGCGGGCGGTGTCGCCCAGGAAGAAGCCCACGAGCGCGGGGTGGTGGCCGTGGGGACCGCAGTCATCGAAGCACAGGCGCACCGGGCCCGCGTCGCTGACGGCCTCGCCGGACAGGCCCGCTTCGCGCCAGAAGGGCGTGGCGTAGGTGGCCACGACCTTGATGACGCTGCCCATGGGGATGTCCGCGTGCGCGCGGCGGCGGCCCGGCGGCAGGTCCGCGCCAAAGTCGATGCGCTCCGCGAGCGCGGGCGGAGTGGCCACCACCGCGTAGCGAGCGCGGAAGGTCCGGCCATCCTCCGTGGTGGCGGTGACGCCGCGAGCGTCCTGGAGCAGGGCCTTCACGGGCGCGGAGAGGACGACGCGGCCCTCGGGCAGTCCTTCCGCCAGCCGTCGTGAGAGGGATTGCGCGCCGTCCACGAAGCGCTCCGCCTGGGCGCCGCCCTCGATTTCGGTGAGCGGCATGAGGCCGCCGTTGGAGTGCACGTAGGAGAGGAAGTGCAGGAAGGACAACTCGGAAGGCTCCGCCGCGAACACCGCGCGGGTGGCGATGTCCAGCGCGGCGCGGGCGCCCCAGGTGGGCACGTGGCGCTGCTTCCAGTCCTCCAGGGTGAGGGCGTCCCACTCGGCGGCCTTCGGCGCGGCGGAGGGCTGCTCCCGGGGGACGCGCTTCGCCAGTCCATCCAGCTTCCAGACGATGCGCTGCAAATCCAACAGCGACAGGAGGGGCAGGGACGGGACCTTGCCCTGGTACGTGCGGCGCTCGCCGCGCAGCTCCAGCACCTTGGTGCCCTGGTGGTGCTGGGGGAAGCGCTGGAGGCCCAGGCCGTCCGCGAGCTTGAGCACGTGGCGCTGCTTGGGGCCCACCCACTGGCCGCCCATGTCCACGAGCCCTCCACCCAGCTCGCGGGTGAGGGTGCGTCCGCCCACGCGGTCTCGTGCCTCCAGCACGGCGACGGTGGCGCCGGTGCGAGCGATGTCCCGGGCCGCGGTGAGTCCCGCGACGCCCGCGCCGATGACGACCACGTCCGCGCTATCACCCATAGGTCCGCGGACTCTATGCCGGAAGCGCCGGGTGGCTAGGATGCGCGCGGGACGTCAGCAGGGAAGGGTGGAGGACCGGATGTTCGCGTTGGAGATGGTGGAGAAGGTGCGGCAGGTGTCGCCGGGCGCGGCGAACGCGCTGACGACGTTGGCGGTGAAGAACATCGTCCCGTTGGCGGCGGCCATGGGCTACCGCGTGGACGAGGTGACGGACGCGCGCGTGAAGGCGACGGTGCCGCTGAACCGCAAGACGAAGAACCACGTGGGCAGCGTGTACCTGGGCGCCCAGGTGACGGTGATGGAGCTGACGATGGGCGTGATGCTCTTCCGCCGCTTCCCGCCTGGCCAATACAAGATGCTGGTCAACCGCATGGAGGTCGCCTTCCACGCGAAGGCGAAGACGGCGGTGAGCGCGGTATGTGAGCCGGGGGATGAGCTGCTTCAGAAGCTCGCGTCGGAGCTGCGCGCGACGGGCGACAAGGCGGAGGCGTGGATTCCCGTGCGCCTCCTGGGCACCGACGGCCAGTGCGTCGCCGAATCGCGCTTCCTGGCTGTGTTCAAGCGCGGGTAGGGCCTACTCCAGCGGCGCGGGGAACGCGGGCAGCGCGGCGAAGTCCTCGGGCACGTGCTCGCGGATGACCCGTGCGTGGGTGTCCTTCGCCAGCGCCTCCACGCGCTTCATGGACTCCAGCGTCTGTTCGCGGCTGGCGTTGTAGACTGGCACCAGCTGCCGCTCGCGGGACTCGCGCAGCGGCCACAGGTCGCCGGTGAGCAGGACGGCGCCGGACTTCGCCGTCTTCACCAGCAGCACGGTATGGCCGGGCGTGTGCCCGGGCGCCTGGTGGATGGAGACGGTGCCGTCGCCGAACACGTCGTAGGCGGCATCACCTTCGATGCGCACGGTCTTCGCCTGCTCCAGGGCGCTGTAGTGGGGGACCTCCCCGCGCCGGTGGGCCTGTTCGGAGAAGGCGCCGTCGCGCTCCTCCGCATCCACGAGCCATGTCGAGCCCGCGAACAGGTTGGCGTTGCCTGCGTGGTCGAAGTGCAGGTGGGAGAACGACACGAACTCGATGTCGGCCGGTGCCAGTCCCAATTCGCCGAGCGAGGTGGTGAGCTTCTTCTTCACCTCGAAGTGCACGGGCTGGCCCTGCGGACGCATGCCGTCCGGCATGTCCGCGATGCTCTCGGAGAGGCCGCTGTCCCAGAGCAGGTCTCCCTTCGGATGGCGGATCAGGTAGCACGGAACGACGGTCTCGGCGGGCACGCCCTTCATCGAACCGTCGTCCGCCATGAAGCCGGAGTCGCCAAGCTCCACGCGGCCGCAGTGGATGGCGTAGAGCTTCACGCCGGGCGCGGCCTCCGGGGATGTGCGCGAGGCGGTGTTCGTGCTGGCGCAGGCGGTGAGCGTGAGACAGGCGGACCACAAGCGAAGGGTCTTCATGGCGCGGCTCCAGGGCGGTGAAGCGAGGCGAAGAAGCTAGCGCGGCGCTTCCTCTTCCATGAGGAAGTCGCCAATGGTCTTCCACATCGCCTCGAACTGGGGGCGGCGGAAGCCGGAGCCGGAGATGAGCCAGTCCACGTGCGGGGGCTGGTGCGCCGGCTGGTCGAAGTGGCCAATGGCATCCAGGTGGTCCGCGCGCACCGCCGCCAGCACGCGGCCGTACACCTGTGAGCGCGTGGGCACGATGCCGTCACACGCGGTGGGGCCGGGCATGGCGCCGTAGGCTTGCACCAGCGCCGCTGTCTGCGCGGGCGTGTGCAGGGGCAGCTGCGTGAGCGGCATCTTCTGCGTCTTGCCGTACACGAACGCGTAGATGGTGTGCGTGAGCTGCGCGTACGGGTCCAGGCCCGCGGCCAGCCGCGTGCGCAGGGACGGCGGCCGGGCCTGCGTCACCACGGAGCCGTAGCGCACGCCGGGCCGGTCATGCGTGCCGCCGTTGAACAGGTCGATGCCCTCCGGCGTGAGCTGGGGGATGAGCGACGTGTCACGGCCCACGTCCCACAGGAACTTCGTCACCGCGTCGCGCCGCTCGCTGGAGAAGTCGCCCAACAGCTGGTCGAAGAGCTGGTCCAGCAGCGTGGCCTTCCACCCCAGCTGATCATCCGCCCGCGCCATCAGGTGCCCGAAGCGGAACACCACGCTCAGGGGCAGCCGGCCAAAGCGCAGCACGTACATGGTGAACAGCGACAACAGCTTCAGGAGCTGCTGGCCGAAGAGGCCCAGGAAGAACGTGGCCAGGGGCGTGCCCGCGTGGGGCGCGGACAGCGTCACCACGGAGCGCACGCGGCGTGCGAAGGGCTCCAGCTCCAGCGCGTCCGACACCTGCGCGCCAGGGGAGACGAACAGCCGGGCGTCCAGTCCGCCGGTGGAGTGGCCCACCAGGTGGATGGGGCCGTCGTCCCCGGAGGCTGTCTCGCTCACGGCCTTGAGCAGGTCCGCGGTGCGCTGGCGGATGGAGGCAGTGGGGTGCGAGACGATCGTCACCACCTCCGCGTCGATTCCCCGGCGGGCGAGGTCCTGTTTCAGGAACTCGTACGCGTGGCCGAAGTAGAGGAGCTCGCCCAGGTTGGTGAAGCCGAAGAAACCAGGGACGAGGTAGACGTGGTGCTTCACGGACATGGGTCGCCCAGCATACCCCACGCTCCCCGGATGGGCTTGGAATACCCGGCGTCCCACGGGGTTGACGCGCGCCTGGACGCATTGACAAAACGGTCGCCCGTTTCCCCTACCCACGAAGGAAGACTCCCCGTGTACCGCAGACTGCTCGCGCTTGGCCTGCTGTCGTCCCTCCCCGCCGCGGCGGAAGAGGGCATGTGGACCTACGATGCCTTTCCCGCCGCGCAGGTGAAGAAGGCCTACGGCTTCGAGCCGACCCAGGCGTGGCTGGACAAGGTGCGCCTGGGCTCCGTGCGGCTCGCGGGTGGTTGCTCCGCCAGCTTCGTGTCGCCGGACGGCCTGGTGATGACGAACCACCACTGCGTGCGCAGCTGTATCGAAGAGCTGACGACCGCGAAGGACGACCTGCTGGCGAAGGGCTTCCAGGCGAAGACGGCGAAGGAGGAGCGGCGCTGTCCCAAGGTCGAAGCCAACCAGCTGGTGGAGATGACGGACGTCACCGAGCGGATGAACGCGGCGACGAAGAGCCTGACCGGCGCCGCCTTCAACACCGCGCTCAAGAAGGAGATGGCCGCGGTGGAGGCCGCGTGCACCACCGGCGCGGACGTGCGGTGTGACGTGGTCACGCTCTACAACGGCGGCAAGTACCAGCTCTACAAGTACCGCCGCTTCCAGGACGTGCGGCTCGTTTTCGCGCCGGAGTTCTCCATGGCGGCGTTCGGCGGGGACGCGGACAACTTCAACTTCCCTCGCTACGGCTACGACGTGTCCTTCGTGCGCGTGTGGCAGGACGACGCGCCGGCCAAGAGCCCGGACTACCTGCCGTGGGCCAAGGAGGGCGCGAAGGAGGGGGACCTCGTCTTCGTCTCCGGCCACCCGGGCGGCACGGAGCGCAAGAGCACGGTGGCGGAGCTGGAGTTCCAGCGCGACGTGGCGCTGCCCCAGACGCTGCTCCAGCTGTCGGAGATGCGGGGCGCGCTGCGCGAGTTCACCAGCGCGTCGCCGGAGCGCTTCCGCGTGGCGCGCTCCAGCCTGCGCGGCGTGGAGAACGGACTGAAGGCGCTGAAGGGCCGGCAGGAGACGCTGGCGGACCCCGCGGTCCTCGCGCGCAAGCGGCAGGAGGAGGCGGAGCTGCGCAAGCGCATCGACGCGAACCCCCAGGCCAAGGCGCTGACGCAGGGTATGTGGGACGAGACGGCGCAGGCGCTGGACGCGTGGCGCCGGATGACGAACGACCACCGCATGAAGGGCGCGGGGGATGCGTTCCGCTCGGACCTGTTCTCCTACGCCCAGGCGCTGGTGCGCGCGGCGGATGAGCTGCCCAAGGCCAACGCGGAGCGCCTGCGCGAGTACACCGACGGCCAGCTGCCGGCGCTGAAGCAGCGGCTGCTGCGGGAGGCGCCCATCCCGGCGGAGCTGGAGACGCTGACGCTGACGTTCGGCTTCAACAAGCTGCGCGAGACGCTGGGCGCGGATGATCCGTTCGTGCGCCTGGTGCTGGAGAAGGAGGCCCCGGCGGACCTGGCGAAGGCGCTGGTGAAGGGCTCCAAGCTGGGCGACGTGAAGGTGCGCAAGGCGCTGCTGGAGGGCGGCAAGGCGGCGGTGGACGCGTCGAAGGATCCGATGATCGTCCTGGCGCGCAAGGTGGACGCGGAGACGCGCGCGTCGCGCAAGCGCTACGAGGACACGGTGGAGGCGGTGCTCAAGCGCAACGGCGAGCGGCTGGCGAAGGCGTACCTGCTGGTGAACGGCACGGCGGGGGCTCCGGACGCGACGTTCACGCTGCGGCTCAACTACGGGCAGGTGAAGGGCTGGGAGGACAACGGCAAGGCCGTGCCGGCGCTGACCACGTTCGGGGGTGCTTACGGGCGCGACACGGGCAAGGAGCCCTTCAAGCTGCCGGCGCCGTGGGTGAAGGCGAAGGGGAAGGTGCCGGACGCGACGCCGCTGGACATGGCGACGACCCACGACATCATCGGCGGCAACTCCGGCTCTCCGGTGGTGAACCGGGACGGGCAGGTGGTGGGGCTCATCTTCGACGGCAACCTCCCGTCGCTGGGAGGCCGCTACCTCTACGTGCCGGAGACGAACCGCGCGGTGGCGGTGCACGGCGACGGCATCATGGCCGCGCTGGAGCACGTGTACGGCGCCACCCGCGTCGTCAATGAGCTGAAGGGCGCGCAGGCAGCGTCCGCGGCTCCGGCTCGCTGAAGCAGGGCTGCCCGAGGGGGCGGGGGGACATCCATCCCTCCGCCCGCAGCGCGGCCAGCGTGGCCGGGATGTCTCCCAGGTTCGCCTTGAACCGTTCCAGGAAGATGCGCACCCAGCGCACCGGCGCGTCCATCGTCTCCGTGGAGAAGCAGTACGCGCTCCGGCCATCAAGCTTGCGCGAGTCCACGAAGGCATTCACGTCGTGCGCGCCGCGCAGCGGACGGTGAGGCAGTGGGGGCGTGCGTGGAATCCATCCCTTCTTGGGGGACGGTGAGCGCCGCCAGGTGGCGTGCTCGCGCAGGTACTGGTTGAAGGTGGCGTGGCCGTCCGGTGCGGCGAGGATCTCACGCAGCAGCGAGGCCACCTCATCGCGTTCCCGCTTGCGGGCCAACTGCTCCCGGTGCTTCCAGTGATGCGCGCGTGCTTCGCGCTTCACGGGGTCTTCGAACGCGGGCGTGTGCTCCAGGTGGGACCACGCGTGCCTACCGATGACGCCCTTGGGCAGGATGCCGCGCACGTAGCCCTCGCGGGCATCATGGGGCATGCGGCGCACGCGGGCGGCGGCCCAGCGGACGAAGGGGTTCACCTTGTCCGCCCTCCGCCGGTCCAGCACCATCAACTCGATCTCGTGCTTGCGCCAGGGGACCTCCGCGGGCTCGTCCGCGTCCAGGTCGCCGGTGCGGAGCCACGCCACGACCGCCAGCCGGGCTTCGCGGCGGGCGGCGCGGTTCGTGACCGTCCGCTCCTTGCGCGCCTGTCGCCGGGCCGTGGACGGCAGCAGCGAGCGCGCCATCTGTCGGACCTTCTCGTCCGAGTGGATCATCGCGCGGGGGACTCTCGTGGATGCGCTGGTGGGACGGCACGCTCCATCAGTCCTTCGGCTTCCAGCGCGGCCAGCACGGAGGGGATGCAGCCGCGGTGTTCCTTGAAGCGCTGGAGGAACAGGCGCGCCCAGTGCAGCGGCGGCGTCAGGGTGCCCCACCTGAAGTACGGATCCCACGCAGCGGGTTCCAGCGTGTCCAGGAAGGGGAGCACGTCATGCACGCCGAGCAGCGGGCGGTGCTTCAGCAGCGTCGCGAGCTTGCGGTTCTCGGGGACCTGGGCGTTCACGGTCCGTGTCCACGTGTGTCGCTCGCGCAGGAAGCGGTTGAAGGTGGCGTGGCCATCCGGCGCCGCGAGGAGCGCGCGCAGCAGTTGGGCCATCTCCCCCCGCTCCATCCGGTGCACCTTGCGTCCGGAGCGCGACCATTGGAGAACGCGCCACTCGACTTCGGTAGGGTCTCGGAACGCGGTCGTGTGCTCCACGTGGCCGAGCGCGTGCTCGCCGATGACGCTCGGGGGCAGCAGGCTCCGCACGTGGCTCAGGCGATCCTCCCTGCGCAGCTCACGCGTGCGAGCGGTGGCCCAGCGGATGAACGGCATCACCTTGTCGCCGCCGCGCCGCCACCGCACTTCCCCGCTGATCTCCTTGCGCTCCCACGGCGCGAAGGGCGGCAGGTCGTGCTCCATGTCCCCGGACTTCATCCACACCGCCAGCTCCTGACGGGCCTCCTTGCGGGCCGCGCGGTGGATGTGCTTGCGCGCGGTGCGCGCGGCCTCCCGGTTCTTCGACGGCAACAGCGAGCGCGCCATCTGCCGGACCTTCTCGTCTGAGTGGATCATGGCCCGCGGGCCCTCCGTGACCGGCGCGGACGTTGCGCGCCCCCGTCACCTGACTCGCACTGGACGTCTCCCACCGCGACGCGTCGGGTGCACGACAGCCCCGGTCCAGAACCTCACGGGTGCTTGGTGCGTCGCGTCAGGAAGTCGCTACCTTGGGGATGCGGACCTGGATCCGCCTCTGTCTTCGCACGGTTGCGTTCCCCGGAACGTCTCCGTCCGGGCGCCTTCCCGGGGTGGTTGGGAGTCGGCGCCCGACGTGCGGTAGCATCTCGGTCGTCTCACGCCGGGGGGAGGGAGGATGCACGATGGTGGTGGAGGCCCCGGAGCCCCGGACGATGTCGGCCATCATGTTCACGGACATGGAGGCCCCTGCAGGTCAACGCTGGCGGGATGAGTCGCTACAACAAGCGCTGCATGAAGAGCAGGGCCAACTGGTGCGCGGGCTGCTCGCGCGGCACGGTGGCCGCGAGGTGAAGCGGATGGAGGAGGGCGGCTTCCTCCTGGAGTTCGAGTCGGGCCCGCCCGCGGTGGCCTTCGCGCTGGAGTGGCGCGACGCCGTGGATGCTCGCAACCGCGCCGTCCCCACCGAGCGTCGGATGTCCGTCCGCGCGGGCGCGCACCTGGGCATGGTGGTGCACCGCGACGGCGACATCTTCGGCGAGGGCGTCAACCTGGCGGCCCGCATCGAGTCCCTGGCGCGTCCGGGCACCGTCTACGTCAGTGAGACGGTGGCCGCGCAGCTGGAGGGACGGCTGAAGGCGCCTCCGGTGAAGCTGGGCCGCAACGAATTGAAGAACATCCGGCTGCCGGTGGCGGTGTTCCGCATCGACTCGCCGGTGGAGGGCCGCGGCGAGCGGGCGCTCATGTCGCGCGTGCGTTCACTGCTGGGCCGTAAGCGCGCGCGCGCGGACGGTTGAAGCTGACTGCCGGACGCGCGGCGGTATGGTGCCGCGCCATGTCCGAGCTCACCCTGGTTGTTGGTTCCAAGAACTACTCCTCGTGGTCGCTGCGCCCCTACCTGGCCCTGGCCCACACCGGCCAGCCGTTCCGGGAGGTGCTGGTGCCGCTGGACACGCCGGAGACGGCGGCACTCATCGCGCTGCATTCGCCCAGCGGCCGGGTGCCGGTGCTCAAGCACGGCGACACGGTGGTGTGGGATTCACTGTCCATCTGCGAGTACCTGGCGGAGGCCTTCCCGGAAGCGAAGCTGTGGCCCGCGGACAGCGCGATGCGCGCGATGGCGCGGTCGGTGACGTCGGAGATGCACTCGGGCTTCCAGGCGCTGCGCACGAACCTCCCCATGGACCTCACCGCTCGCAAGACGGTGCCGGGGGTGGACGCGCCGGGCGTGCACGCGGACATCGCGCGCGTCCAGGCGCTGTGGGCGGGCTGCCGCGAGCGCTATGGCAAGGGCGGGCCCTTCCTCTTCGGCGCCTTCTCCATCGCGGACGCGTTCTTCGCGCCCGTCATCACCCGCTTCGTCACCTACGGCATCCCGTTCCGCCCGGAGACCGCCGCGTACCGCGACGCGGTGCTGGGCCTGCCCGCGATGCTCAAGTGGACGGAGGCCGCCCACGGCGAGCCGCCGCTCGCGCGCTACCGGTAGCTCACAGCCCCAGCGACTTCAGCTGCGCGTCGAACGCAGGGGCATCCGTGAAGACGTACCCGCGCAGTCCCAGCGCGCGGGCCGCGTCCACGAACTCCGGCAGGTCGTCGAAGAAGGCGGCCTCTTGCGGCGCGCAGCCCGCCTTCTGGAGCGCGAGCTGGTAGATGGCCGGCTCCGGCTTCACGTGCCCGACCTCGCAGCTCATCACCAGCGCGTCGAAGCGCTGGAGCACGGGCAAGAGCGGCTTCAGGTAGGCCACGTGCAGCGCGTTGGTGTTGGACACCAGCACCAACTTCACGCGGCCCGCCAGCCCCTCCACTCGCGGCAGCACCGCGTCGTGCACCTTGAAGTGGCTGCTCCACAGGGGCGCGAACTCCTCCATGGGCAGGTCCACGCCCACCGCGCCGCACACGTCCTGGCGGATGCCCTCCGCGTCCAGCAGGCCCCGGTTCGCCGCCGTCCAGCCCGCGCCGGTGAGCCGCCTCGCGGCCTCCTGCGGCTCCAACCCCGCCCGCGCCGCGAGCCTCGCGAAGAGCAGCGAGTTGTCGTGGAACACCAGCACGTTGCCCAGGTCCAGCAACACGGCCTTCACGGCGGACACGGTGACTCCTGTTTCAGATGCGGTAGGCGCGCGCGACGCCTTCCATCTGGCTGGCGACTTCCTGCAGCCGCTTCGCCGCGCCGGTGGTGGACTTCAGGCTGGTCTGCGTCTCCGTCATCATGGAGGACAAATCCGTCACAGCGCTGAAGATCTGCGCGATGCCCGCGTTCTGCTGGTTCACCGCTCCGGCGATCTGCCGCGCCGCCGCGGCGTTGTCCTGGACGATGGTGGCCAGCTCCTTCAGGTGCTCGCCGCTGGTGCGCACCTGCTCCAGCCCTTCCGCGACGCTGGAGTGGCTCTGCTCCGTCATCTTCGCCGTGGAGATGATGGCGTGGCCCAGGTCCCCCAGGATGTCGCGCACCTTCTCCGTGGCCTGGATGGACTGGTCCGCCAGGTTGCGGATTTCGCGCGCCACCACGCTGAAGCCCTTGCCGTGCTCGCCGGAGCGCACCGCCTCGATGGCCGCGTTGAGCGCGAGCATATTGGACTGGTCCGCCAGGTCCTTCACCGTCTGGGTGATGCCGCCAATCTGCTGCGTGCGCTCGTTGAGCTGCACGATGCGCATGGCCATCTCACCTGACTGCTCGTGCAGCCCCTGGAAGCCACCCAGGCTGTCGCGGATGGCGACCTCGCCCGCGCGGCCCACCTCCTCCGCGCGCGACGCCACGCCCAGCACCGTCTCCGCCTTCTCCGCGGCCAGGAGCGACGTCTGCTTGATTTCCTGCGCCGTCACCTGCGTCTCCTGGAGCGCGGCGGCCTGGCGGGCCACGTTGCGCTCCTGGACCTCGGAGGCGAGGTTCAGCTCCGCCACGGTCTCGCTGAGGACGTGCGTGCCCTCCTGGAGGCTGGTCGCCGTCTCGCGCAGGTTCTTCATCATCTGCGCGAAGGCCTGCGTGAGCTCGCCCACCTCGTCCCGCCCCGCCGTCACCTCCATCTCCTGCGTGAGGTCGCCCTCCTTCACCACGCGGCGGACCACCTCACCGAGCGCGCGCAGCGGCCGGGTGATGCCGCGCGCCAGCACCCACGAGCCCAGGCCCACCGACGCCACGAAGAGGGCGGCCAGCCCCAGCACCAGCCGGCGCATCCCGTTGAGGGGCGCGTAGGCCTCCGCGGGGTCCACCTGGGCGATGAACCTCCACCCGTCCCCCACGTCGCGCACCTCCGAGCCGTTCACCGCGACCACCCCCACGCGGCCCGAGTCGTCGTGCTCTCCCTGGCGCGTGTCGAACAGCGTCCGGCCGTCCGCGCCCCGGACCTCCAGCGAGAAGGTGGCGTGTCCGCGGTGCTGGGCGCGGTTGAGCGCGGGCTTCACCAGTTCTCCCACCTGTCCCCAGTCGAACGCGGCGAGCAGCACGCCCAGCCGCTGACCTCGCTCGTCCATCACCGGCACCGCCAGCGGCAGCACGTGCACGCTGTAGATGGGGTCTTCGGCTTCCACGCCCTCGGCGGTGGTGGTGCCAGCCTGCGCCTTCTGGAACCACGGCGCCTTGCGCACCGCTTCCGCGCTCCCGGCGTAGGCCTCGCGCAGCGCGGGCGTGCTGGCGGAGACCGCCGCGCCGTCGTCGCTGAAGAGCACGATGCCGTTGAGGGTGAGGTAGCGCCGCTGCAGCAGAGACAGCATCGCGTCGCTCGCGGTGGGGTCCTTCGTGCGCAGCGCCTGGCGCAGGACCGGATCCTCCG
This sequence comes from Corallococcus sp. CA041A, assembly GCF_003612075.1. Taxonomy (NCBI): domain Bacteria; kingdom Pseudomonadati; phylum Myxococcota; class Myxococcia; order Myxococcales; family Myxococcaceae; genus Corallococcus; species Corallococcus sp. CA041A. The sequence goes on along the minus strand of NZ_RAWF01000118.1, from coordinate 791 downwards.
CCCAGCTGTGAGCGCTCGCCTCGCGCTCCGCCAGGGTGGACTCCAGCAGGTCCTTGAACCCTTCCGCCTCCATGCGCAGGGAGGTGTCTATCTGCGCCTCCGTCTGCTGGCGCATCAGCTTGTCCTGCATGCCGGTCAGCGCCAGGAGCGGCACGCACGACACCAGGGTCATGTACAGCAGCAGCCGCCCACGCAGCGTCAGGGACGGCAGGATGAAAGAAGGCATGGCACGCCGGCGCGAAGGAGAGGACCCGGATTCCTATACCAGAACCCGGGCCCCGAACCCCCTGTCCGGCTGGCCGCCTACAGCACCGGCACCCGGTCAGGCAGGTCCCTCACGGGCAGGCTGGAGTAGTCCGCGTCCAGGTCCAGCCGCACCCGCTGCCTCACGCGCGTGCTGAGCAGCCCCCGGAGCATGCCCAGGAAGGCCGGAGGCGCCGCGATGACCAGCTGGTCGAACGCGTGCGAGTCCACCCCCTTGTCCAGGCGCCCGGACAGCTCCCGGGCGAAGCGCTCGTGCTCCAGCTCCCTGCGGCCGTTCGGGTCGTTCTCCGGCACCGGGCCGTGCAGCGTGCCCGCGTTGGGGTTGTCCGCCTGGTTGAACAGCTCGACGGGCTTGGTGCGGCTCTCGTCATGCTGGAACTGCTCGATGAGGTCCCACTTCTCCGCCTTTGCATCCGTGGCGAAGAGCCGGGCGCGACTCGCGTTGGCCACCAGGATCCAGAGCCTCTTGTCCGCCATCTTCACGCCTCCTTGTCTCTTGAGGGATGCGGACCCCCCCGCCCACCGGC
>NZ_RAWF01000117.1:0-29507 GCF_003612075.1 Corallococcus sp. CA041A | reverse complement strand
GCACGTCGCCGCTGCCATCCGCTGGGTAGTGCGCCTTTCTCCCCAGGACGCCCTCCGCAAGGCGGGCTGCCTCGCCGAGGGCTTCTGGCTGCGCGATTTGTTAGAGAACTTCTGGCGACCTACTTAGCTCCAAGCCGATGCCCGGGGCCACGGACCAGAGTGTCTTCCGGGAGCTGGTTCCGGGGAACCACTCACCGACCACCTGGGCCCGGAGGAACTCCAGGAAGGTGATGCTCACGAGCAACTGGACGACGGGCCGTGAGCACGCGGTCACTTGGCTGGCGCCTCTGTTCGTGCCGAGGCTCTTTCCGTGGCCGCCGTTCACGCTGAACAACCTAAATCAGTCGATGCGAGCTCTCTGGTTAAGCAGTGTCTTGTTTTGAGCTCTGATATCGATAGATGATTGTGGGAACTGCTATTGGCGCCCCAGTGCTTCCAAAGGATGGGGGTAGTGTTTAATAATTGGTTGAGCCGTAGTGGCAAGTGCAGAGTCTAGGCAGAGGGACTGTCATCCCTTGTGCTTTCGATTCGGATCTTTAGGCACCACACGCGCATAAGAGCCGCGTATAGGCTCTAGACGAAAGTTTCCGCCGACATCGGGTGCCCCCGACTGAGCCAGCTGCTCTTCGTATGTCTTCCTGCCTGCTGGGCGAGCGAGCGACTCCCGAGTGACATATGACGACGGTTTGTTTAGTAAAATCAATAACTTAGGTTTTCCCAAGGGAGCCTCCATCGTTACTATCAATGCGCATTGAAGAGAATGTGGTCGGCTGAATATATGTTCAGCTAGCTGCACGCTGTCAAGGCCGTCTGGACGGAGGCTTCTACGTCGACTTGGTTGACATTCAAGAATGTACCGGCCGTTACTTTTCTCTTCGTACTTGTCGCTGTGTTGATTCGCGAGCTCTCGATGCTGTATTGGGAGCCGCTTTTCTTTAATGAGACCTGGAAGACACAGCCCTCTCCACGACGATACCAACTGGCGCCATTCCCGGCCGTGGGCGTGTAAGTCCAGTCGAGATACTCTTCTACCTGAGCCAGTTCATTTGAAAGTTCAAGTGCAGTGTGAAATCGACTGGCCTGATCGATAGAAAGGGCCTTTTTAATTAGTTTCCTGAGGCGCTTGGGGATGTGTGGAAGAAACTTGCCTCGATCGGGAAAATTGCCGTCGATGATTGCATCCATCCAATTGGGCTTGTGAGCGTTGAATTGTGTCTCAAAGTCAGTGTTTCCATTGCACATGCGGTAAAGCGTGAGGCCGGCTTGGTAGATGTCGGCCGCCAAGCTCAATGCGTTAGATTTGGTCATGTATTCTGGAGGGAAGATCTTGTCGTAAAGATTTGCCGGAGTAGCAAGTCCGTTGCTGTTTAAGAAACGTGTCAGGCCAAAATCCGAGAGCGCGGGGTGTCTAGACTTGTCGAGTAGAATGTTTGCTGGTTTAATGTCAAAATGAATTAACTTTTTGGTGTGGATGTGATGTAGGCCTGTCAGGAATCCAAGGCCAATCTGGACGATTTCTTGGACGGTGAGGAATCTCGATGCCATGAGGCCTTGTAATGATTCGGCGTACTGTGGCATGGCCAGATAGATGTTGTCTTCATCTTCGCAGGCATACTTCACCTCGACAACGTTGGGATGTCTTGCGTCGTATAGAATGGCCGATTCGCTGAAGTATTCGTCCGGATCGGTTATCTGTGATTTTGGAATTTCTTTGATTACAAGGTCTGCCTTGAGTTGGGGGTCGTGGGCAAGAAACACCCTTGAGTTTTGACCTTGGTTTGGCAGGTTGTGTGACTGGATGAAGCGCAGCTTTGTTGTGACGATCATAGATGTGTTTAGTCTTCTTCGGTGGAGAGATGGCTATTTTGCTCAGGCAGGGCGAGCGCGCAGAGGGCAGCAAGGAAGGCCTCCCTTTCCTCCCTTTTAAGTTTAGACCAGTTATTTTCTCCGGGGTATGGCTTGGCTCCATCTAGGTACTCTTTGACGTCTGTTCTTGGTGTGATGCTTAAGCACCCGGCTATTTTTGAAATTGGTCCCGCGAAATATGTTGAAACTGCACCGGAGGCTAGGACTTCTTGTGCCACTCCTTCGATGTTGAGTCTGAAGGTGTCGGGATTTTGAGCTGTTGGTTCGGTGGTTCTGATGCCTGCTCTGGTGACTCCATATTCTCCAATGACATTGAGGAGGGTTGTGCGAATGAATCGGAGCTTTGCTGGTATGGCCAATGCTTTGGGGATTCGAAGGATTGATAGGTTGAGGGTGGTTGCTTTTTCGTCTTCTTGTTGAAGGATTGCGTACCATATCTGCTGTGGATGGGCGCGGATGCCTATGGCTGTTCTTGTTTTTGAGGGGCTGGGCATGGAGTGAGGATTTGGTGGTGGTGCCTGTGTGGGTGGTGTTGTGTCTCAATGAGGTTGAGTTTGAGGACTTGCCCTTGCATGTTGCTTGGTTCCTCTACATTGGACTCTAGCGTCGGCTGGAGCTACGAGCGATGCAAGAGTCCTGTGTCCAACTTGAGGAGCAAACGCCATTGCTGATAGAGTCTGTTGTTTTGGTCGTGGGAAATTAGAGCCCAAGCTCCAGACCGATGCCCGGGGCCACGGACCAGAGGGTCTTCCGGGAGCTGGTTCCAGGGAACCACTCGCCGACGATCTGGGCACGGAGGAACTCCAGGAACGTGATGCCCACGAGCGCCTGGACCACGGGCCGTGAGCACGCGGTCACATGGCTGGCGCCTCCGTCCGTGCAGACGTTTGTCCCATAGCCGTCGTTCGCGCTGAACAACCATCCGGCGCGAAGCGCGAGGCGGCTCTGTGAGAGGAAGGTCTGCTCCGAACGGGGTTGGAACTCCAGTCCGCTTGTGAGGGCCACGCCAAGAGGATCGCTGCTGCTCCCGGAGGAGAGGACGTCCTCGAGGCCACGGAACCCAAGTGCCCCTGCGAACCGGAGCCCGGACGACAGCGGCATCTCGGAGGCCCCGACGCTCAAGCCCAGCTCGCTCTCCGTGGGCCCCATCGTGATGTGCAGCGACATGCGCTGGGGCTCGTAGCTGATGCTGTCCACCGCGAGCTTGCTGGCGAAGCGGACCGTGGGCTTGTCGGCGGCGGGCTGCACTGCCGCGAGCCGGATGGCCGCGTCACCCAGCGCGTGGCGTATGCGCAGGACAGCCTGGTCTCCTTGCCCCTTCGGGACGCCAAGGTCCCGGAACCCGAAGCCGTAGGCGCCCAGCAGTCGCATCGAATACGCCAACTCCGATTCGTCCTTGCGCTGCTTCCAGTCCGGCCACGTGTTGGGCTGGAGGCCCGGGACATGGGGCGGTGGCTGGCCCGCGATGGCGCGGTCACAGTGCGCGTTGCGCCAGGTGGCTGGGGGAACGGTACCTGCGGACTTGCTGCATGCGTCGTAGAGCTGGTCCAAGGACATCTGCAACAGCGCTCGGAAGTCCTCCAGCGCTTCTCCCTGACATGCCTGCTCCGCGCTCGGTGAGGAGTCATAGACGGCGCTCATGCAGGCGAAGGGCTGCCATCCGCCAACACCATCCATCGCCGCCGCGCGAGGCTGTTCCGCTTGGGTGCGCCCTTCCCGGAACGCGTCATCCATCATCCGCCGGGCGTCATACATGCCCAGGTAGAAATCGAAGACACGGAAGCTTCTTTCGAAGAAGCCCAGGAAGGCGAAGAGGGGCGCACCGGCCGCGGGGAAGTGTCGGCGGGGCAGGGTGAGTCGCTTGGCGATCTCCGGCTCTTCCTCCAGCAGCATGGCCAGTTCCTTGGACCGCGCCGTGTCCACGAAGGCCGCCAGGATCTCCGCGAGTGTTCCCGGCAGCGAAGTGGGCCCGGCGCTCGCCTGGGGAGGGGGCGCGGCGGGGTACTCCGTTGCGTCCGGGTCGATGAAGGCGAACGCGATACCGGGAGGCGTCGTGCGTGTGTTGGGCTGGGGCACTGGACGCCACTCCAGCTTGCCGTCCGCGGTTTCGCGAAGGCCATCACGGGCGAGCCCTACGGCCAGACGCAGTGGCGTGTTGTCGAAGACGCCGCCATCGATGAAGAGCTCGCGCCTCGCCTCCGAAGGAAGGCAGACCCCAGGCTTCGCGGCGGCGTTCGGCGCGCAGGTTCGCAGGGGTTGGGGCGGGAACGCGATGGGAAAGGACATGGACGCGAGCAGCAACTCGCGCAGATTCACGAATGGAATCTCCCCGTGCTCGTCCGTTTCGACAAGCAGCTCCAGTCGCCGGCCCTCTCGAGTGGTGTAGTTGGTCGCGCGAGGAGAGCGTCCTTGCCCGCGGCCCTGGATGCGAATGGCGAACTTCTCTTCGAGCCGAGGTAGATCGAGCCGTCCGTTCGCTGCCTGAAGGGCACGAGGTGAAAGGCGCGTCGTCGAAACTCCGAGCACCACGTCGCAGGCACGATCCAGACCCCGGTTCCAGGCCTGTTCGATATGGGAGGCGCGCCGTTCCAGTGCCTCCCGGGAGAAGACTCCGAGCGGCATCGTCGATGTCGGAATGAAGAGAGCGTTGAACCCGATGGGAACCCAGATGTCCCAGAACAACGATTGGCCCGGCGTGGACGCATCCACGCCACAAGTCGCCATGATCGCCAGCAAGGCATTGAGGCTTCCCGCGGAGGCGCCCGTCACGAGCCGCAGGTCCACGGCGCGTTCGCCCTGGGAGGACGTCCCTGAGTAGTAGAGGAACCCGGCCTCATACGTGCCCAGGGACACGCCTCCACTCACGGTGAGCGACACGGCCTTCGCCGCTGCGGCTTGTGGCGAGTTGAACGACTGAGCACTCGCGCCCGATGCAACCAGGAGCAGCACGCAAGCGAAGGTGCGGGCCATCAGGCCTGCTTGGGCGCGTGAAATTGCGGGGCCGATCATGGAACGCTTCTCACTCCGCTGAGCGCGATGAGACACCAGGGTCACCTGCGCCGGAAGACCCACTCGGCCCCTGGCAGCTCAGGGGTCCAGCCTGATTCGAGCGCGTAGAGGATGGCATCCCTGACGAGGCCCGGCGCGATGATCGTTCCGTGCTCCACCTAGGTCAGCATGCGCTGGCCGCCTCCCGACTCGCGCTCGACGACGATGCCGAGTCCAGGCTCATCGTTCGGAGCCACCGTCCAACGATAGTTCGTCCCATCGACGACGATGCTCCGCGTCCCTTTACGCCTCAGTGTCATGGCCGCACCGGTTGTCTTCCCAGAAGGGCTCGCTTGAAGACGCCGAGGGTCTGTTGGGCGCATCGGTCCCAGGTGAACCGCGCAGCTCGCTCTCGCCCCAACTCCATCAGACTCCGGCGCAGGTTCTCGTCCCTGAGAACTCGTAGCGTTGTTTCATGCCAGGACTTCAAGTCGTCGGGCGGGACTCGAAGCGCCGCATCACCCACGACCTCCGGTAGTGCTGTCGCGTCTGCCGCAATGACAGGGCACCCGGACGCCATGGCTTCCAGTGCAGGTAATCCAAATCCCTCGTACTTCGACGGCAATAGCAGCGCAGTCGCGGACCCATAGAACAACGGCATCTCCGACTCAGGCAGTTGCTCAATGTCGATGACGTTCTCGTGCAGGCCCACTTCGTGCGCCACCGCACCCTTGCCCGCGAGCAGCACCAGCGGCACCGGTAGCTCCGGCGCGAACTTGCCCAGCATCGCCAGGTTCTTGAACGGCTTCGCGTTGCCCACGACCGCGATGTACCGCTCCGGCAACTCATGTCGCTCCCGGAACGCCTTCGCCTCGCTCGCCGTGGGCGGCTGGAACCTTGAATCCACACCGTTGTGGATCACCTGGAACCGGTACGGCGACATCTTCAGATACTTCCCTAACTCCTCCCGGGAGAAGTCAGACACGGTAATCAACGCAGTCGCCAGCCGCGCCCGCGGTCCCACCACGGCCTTGTAATAAATCGCCTGCACCGGCGTGTACTGGTCCGCCAGCGCCAGGTGGTTCGCGTCATGCAACGTGGCCACCAACTTGCCCGGCCAGAACAGTGGCAGCGAGAACGACGTCGCGTGGAACAGGTCCGGCTTCAGCTTCGCCAGCTCGTACGCCAGCAACGGCTGCTCGGTCGGCGACAGGTACCCGGCCCTGGATCGGTGCAACGGAATCGTCGGCGTCAGGTCGCCCAGGTCGTCAGGCAACCCTTTCGCCGGCACCAGCGCGGAGAACTCCAGGTCCGGGGCCAGGGCGGGCAGCCGGCGCGCCAGCTCCAGCGCGTACCTCGCGATGCCGTGGAGCTGACCGCGCACCATTCTCAAGTCGAGCAGGACAGAAGGCACGCTCCCTGGCCTACCACACGCCGCCTTCCCCCCGCACCGCCGCGCCAGTGCTAGAAGGCCCACCCGTGAAGGTCGCCCTCGTCCACGACTGGCTCGTCACCCACCGCGGCGGAGAACGCGTCCTCGACGCCCTCTGCGAACTGTTCCCCAGCGCGGACCTCTACACCCTCATCCACCAGCCGGGCAGCCAGTCCCCTCGCATCGAGGACCGGCGCATCACCACGTCGTTCCTCCAGCACATCCCCGGCATCCACTCGCGCTACCGGCACTTCCTGCCGCTGTTCCCCCGCGCCATCGAAGCCCTGCGCATCACCGGCGACTACGACCTGGTCCTGTCCTCCAGCCACTGCGTCGCCAAGGGCATCCACGCGCCTCCCGGCGTGCCCCACCTGAGCTACGTCCACGCTCCCATGCGGTACATGTGGGACCTGTTCGACGAGTACTTCGGCCCCGGCCGCACCCGCCTCCCCGTGCGCGCCGCCGCCCTCGCCGTGCGCCCCTACCTCCAACACTGGGACCGCACCTCCACCCAGCGCGTGGGCCGCATCGTCGCCAACTCCCAGCACATCGCCGGGAAGATCCGCCGCTTCTGGGACCGCGAGGCCTCCGTCGTCCCGCCCCCCGTGGAGCTCGAACGCTTCACCCAGGTGCCGCTCGAAGGAGGAGGGCAGGGCGGCTACTTCCTGTGGCTCGGCGCCTTCGCCCCCTACAAGCGCCTGGACGTCGCCCTGGAGGCCTTCCGCTCCCTGGACACCCCCCTTTGGGTCGTGGGCACGGGACAGGAGGCCTCGCGCCTCACGTCCGGTCCGCTTCCGCCCCACATCCGGTTCCTCGGCAACGTGCCCGACAGCGCGCTCCCCGCCCTCTACCGCGACGCCCGCGCGCTCCTCTTCACCCCCGAGGAGGACTTCGGCATCACCCCCCTGGAGGCCCAGGCCACCGGCCGCCCCGTCATCGCCTTCGGCAAGGGCGGCGCCCTGGAGACCGTCACTCCCAGGACGGGTCTCTTCTTCCCGGAGCAGACCCCCGCGTCCCTCGCCGCCGCCGTGCGCCAGTTCGACGCCTGGGAGCAGTCCTTCCGCCCGGAAGACGCCCGCGCCCAGGCCGAGCGCTTCAGCCGCGCCCGCTTCCAGCAGGCCATCCAGGCGGAGGTGGACGCCCTCCTGGGCATGTCCCCTTTCGCCACAGGGGTGTGACAACGCTGTCCGCGCCGTCCCCAGTTTCCCGAGGCCTGCCTGCCCGGCGGGACGTCTTCTGTCCGCTGCCCTCCGGTGCAACCCCTTGGTTTCACGGAAAAACCCGTGGTAGGACGCCGCCCCGGGGGAGGGGCCCGGGCGCTTGAGGGCTCCCGGGGCTCAGGGTGCGTGTCTTGCATCCGACGGACGGTCCTCGTCCCCCGTCAGGAGTCACCGCGGTGTTTGGTCGCCTGCAGCGCTTCTACACGTCCATCAAGGTCGCCGCCGACGCGGGGATGCTCGGGGTGGCGTTCGTGCTCGCGTACTTCACCCGCTTCAGCGGCGTGTTCCCCATCACGGAGGGTGTCCCGCCCCCGGGTGAGACGTTCGTCTCCCTGGTGATGGTGCTGGTCATCTTCCCGATGACGTTCCAGCGGGCCCGGCTGTACGCGACCAACCGCGCGCGCTCGCACATGGGGGAGCTGTTCGAGCTCTTCAAGGCCACCATCACCGCGACGCTCGTGCTGGTGGCGGTGACGTACTTCATCCGCGAGCGCTACTCGCGCCTCACGCTGGCCATCTTCGTCGTCTACGCCTTCACGCTCATCGCCGTATCGCGCATGGTCATGCGCCACCTGCTCAGCGAGGTGCGCCGGCGTGGCTACAACCTCAAGTCCATCCTCGTCATCGGCGAGGAGGAGCTGGGGCTGCGCACCATCGAGACCGTGGAGAGCCACCGCGAGCTGGGCTTCCGCGTGACGGGCGTGCTGGCGCTGAAGGAGGAGAAGGTCGGCCAGTGGGTGGGCGGCGTGCGCGTGGTGGGCCACGTGGGCGAGGTGGAGTCCTACCTGGATGCCCACCCCGTGGATCAGGTCATCATCGCCGTGCCGCTGGAGGACCAGGCGCGCGTGAAGCCGCTGATGGAACAGCTGGCCCTGCGCACCGTGGACGTCAAGGTGGTGCCGGACCTGTACCAGTACATCACCCTGTACGGCGGCCTGGAGGAGTTCGGCGGCCTGCCCATCATCAGCCTCCAGGGCGACCCCATGGACGGCTGGAGCCGCGTGGCCAAGCGCGTGTTCGACGTGCTGTTCTCCCTGGTGGCCATCGCCGTCAGCGCGCCGATGATGGTGTTCACCGCCCTGCTGGTGCGCTTCACCAGCAAGGGCCCCATCCTCTACCGCCAGGAGCGGATGGGCATGGACGGGCGGACCTTCGCCATCCTCAAGTTCCGCACCATGCGCGTGGACGCGGAGGTCCAGGGCGCCACCATGGCCAGCGCGGTGGACGCTCGCCGCACGCCGGTGGGCACGTTCCTGCGCAAGTACTCGCTGGATGAGCTGCCCCAGTTCTTCAACGTGCTCCGGGGCGACATGAGCCTCGTGGGCCCGCGTCCGGAGCGGCCCGTCTTCATCGAGGAGTTCAAGCGCCAGATTCCGCGCTACCACCTGCGCCACAAGGTGAAGGCCGGCATCACCGGCTGGGCGCAGATCAACGGCCTGCGCGGCCAGACGTCCATCCAGAAGCGCATCGAGTACGACCTGTACTACATCGAGAACTGGTCGCTCCTGATGGACCTGAAGATCCTCCTGCGCACCGCGCTGGGTGGGTTCCTGTCGAAGAACGCGTACTGACCCGGGCGCCACCGGGCAGGCGAGCAGGACGGGTGCGCAGGTCGTATTCGTGCGCACCCTCTCATTGGCACCGCGAAGCCGTTTAGACTGCGGGCCGACATGGGCGACAAGCTGGGATTGACGCTGGTCCGCAAGGGCCTCCTGACGCAGGCGCAGCTCGACCAGGGCATGAGCGCGCAGCTCGTGCATGGAGGCCGGTTGGGCTCCCGGCTCGTGGAGCTGGGGTTCCTCGACATCGAGACGGTGGGCATGGTGCTGGGCGAGCTGACCCGGTTGCCCGTCGCGATGGAGGCGGACTTCGACGCCGTCACGGACGCGACGCTGAAGCTGCTCAACGCGGATCAGGCGGAGAAGCACCAGGCGTTCCCGCTCGCGGTGGAGGGCCGGCGGCTGAAGGTCGCGATGGCCAACCCGTTGGATCTGCAGACCACGGATGCGCTCGGTTTCATCACCGGCATGCGCATCGTCCCGTACGTGGTGCCGGAGCTGCGGCTCTTCCACTACCTGAGCAAGCGCTACGACATCGACCGGCCGACGCGCCCGCTGAAGCCGGCCATTCCGCTGCCCGCGCGGCGTTCGGTATCCATGGCGGCGGTGGCTCCTGTCGCCCCTGTGGCCATGGCGGCGCCGGTGGTCGTGCCTCCGCCGGCCGTACCGCCTCCGCCCGCGCCCGTGCGCGCGGAGCCCGAGGTCGCGGGGATGTTCGGCGGGCTCGCGCCCGGACAGTTCCTCAGTGATGACTCGGAGGACTCCGAGGCCGACGCGGACATCGCCGACGCGGCCATCATCGGCGAGGAGCTTCCGGACATCGTGATGGGCGAGCCGGTGCGGGCTCCGCCTGTCATTGAGGCGGCTCGGCCCGGTGTGAGTCCTCCGGCCGCGCCGCCGCGATTGGCGGCACAGCCTCCGGGCTTGGTGGCCCGGCAGGGTGCGGCGGGTGGGCTTCCGTCGGCGGCTCCGGGGATGCCGGTGGCTCCGGGAGTTGCTCCGCCTGGGGCTGCGCCGATGGGCGTTGTGCCTGGAGCGGTTCCGTCAGGCGCGGGAATGCCTCCGCGTGTGGCGCCTCCGCCGGGGGGGCAGCCTCCCGGGATGATTGGACGGGGCGGGCCCGTACCTCCGGCGGCTCGGCCTTCCGCGACGGGGATCCCCGCTGTGCCGAAGACGCCACCTCCGGGCATGCGTCCCGCCGCTCCTGGTGTGCCGGGGCCGCGACCCGTGGGGCCTCCGGGTGCACCGATGCCTCCGGGCATGGTCCGCGCGGGGCCTCCGCCGGGAGCTCCGGGCATGCCGCCGGGAGCGGCGCCTCGGCCTCCGCCGGGCATGCCCGCGCCGGTGATGATGGCTCCAGGTGGCGCGGGGCCTGTTCCTCCGGGTCAGCGTCCTCCGCCCGCGCCTGGGGTTCCCGGTGCCGGGGCTCCTCCGGGTGCGCGTCCCATGGGGCCTCCGGGCGCCATGCCGCCGAATGCCGTGCAGGGACGTCCTGTCCAGCCGCCTCCTCCGGGAGCGCCGCCGCGGCAGGGGCCTCCCTCTGGAGTCGTGCCTTCGGTGGCTGCTGGCGCACCGGGTGTCGCCGTGCCTCCTCCCGGTGCTCCGGCGTTCGTTCCGCCGCCTCGTCCAGGTGCTGTCGCCGTACCTCCGGCCGCGATGGCACAGGGCGCGACGAATGTGCTGTCGCCCGCGACGGCTCACGGGATGTCTGGTCCGGCGCAAGGCCTGTCTGCGGCAGCGAATGCCGCTCAAGGCAGTGTGCCTGCCATTGCGCCTCAAGGGCTGTCTGGGGAAACGAGTGCCTCCGTGGGCCTCGCTCCTGCGGGTGCGCGAACGGCCCAGGCTTCGCCAGTTGCGGGGGCTGCGCTGGCAGGGATTCCCCAGGACGTGGCGGGTGCCTCAATTCCTGTCATGGAGCGGCCTTCCGGTGGAGCCCAGCCCCCAGCGGCTCGACGCCCTTCCGGAGTGACTCGAACCATCACGGCGGCCGTGGCTCCCGTGGTGGCCTCCGTCGAGGAAGTCCCGGCAGCCAGTGATTCGGTGCCGGACCTCGGAGGTGAGTGGGGCGATGCATTCACTGCTGCCGCTCCCGCGGAGCAGGTGGCTGCGGACGTCGCGGATGCACCGTTGAATGCGAAGGCAGACGCCGCCATCGCCACGCCCGCCCCGAGTTCGTCGTTGTCTGAGCTGGTGCTGGACGCAGAGCTTCTCGCCGACGCCGACGTCAGTCCGAGTCCCGTGCCGCTCGACGTTGCACCTGTCGCGGCCGCTCCCGAGAAGGCGTCCGAGTCCGCGGCGATCCTGACCGGGGATGATCTCTCCGACGACATCCTCGAAGACGTGGACGCCGTGTCCGCGGAGCTGCCCGCCGCGACCGCTGCGGAGGCTGCGGACATCCTCGACGTCGAGGACGTGATTTCCGCCGAGCCACACGAGGCGCGGGTTGCCGAAGCCTCGGACGTCCTCGAAGTCGATGCGGTGATGTCCGTCGAGCCTCAGAAGGCCCAGGCCACCGAAGCCACGGACATCCTCGAAGTCGAAGATGTGATTTCCGCCGAGCCGCACGCCGCCGAAGCCACGGACGTTCTCGAAGTCGAGGACGTGATTTCCGCCGAGCCGCACGCCGCCGAAGCCACGGACGTCCTCGAAGTCGAAGCGGTGATGGCTGCCGAGCCACACGAGGCGCCGGTCGCCGAAGCCACAGGCGTGCTCGGCGTCGAAGCGGTGATGGCTGCCGAGCCACACGAGGCGCCGGTCGCCGAATCCACGGGCGTGCTCGAAGTCGAAGCGGTGATGGCCGCCGAACCACAACGGGCCCAGGCCGCCGAAGCCACGGGCGTGCTCGAAGTCGAAGCAGTGCTGTCCGCCGAGTCGCACGCGCCTCAGGCCCCCGAAGCCACGGGCGTGCTCGAAGTCGCAGGCTTGATGGCCGCCGAGTCCCACGAGCCCCAGCCCATTCCCGAGGCTGAACCCGTCTGGGACGCCGCGCCTGACGCAGCCACGGCTGGCGCGAAGGGATCACCCGCGCAGGAATCCATCGCCACGCCTGACGCCCCGAAGGATGGCGGGCTGTTGGATGCGACGGAGCTCGCGGCCGTTCCGGAAGCGCCCGTCGCCCTCGAAGCCTCGAAGCCGGAGAGCCTCCCCTCGGAGGCGTCCACCTCCACGGAGCCTTCGCCTGAAGCGAACGTTCCGGAGGCGTTTGTCATTGCCTCAGCCACGCAGGACGCTGAGGCCGACGCGCTCGAGTTCAGCCTGGCGGGAGACTCGCAGAAGCCCTCCGCGTCTTCGGAGGCCGAGTCCTGGCAGGTCGCCGCCGCACCGAAGTCCGACTCCGTGAGCATCGCTCCTCCGGCGGAGGCGCCCAGCCCCGCGCCCACCGAGGAGCATCAAGCCGAAGTCCCCCCGGAGTTCGAGGTCGCCCTCGTCTCCCACACGGAAGTGGCACCCGAACCCGTCGCCACGCCGCCGCCCGCCGAAGAGCCCGTGGCCCTGCCGAAGCCGCGCCTCGTGGCCGCGTCTCCAGCGCCCGTCCGCGACCGGACGCCCATCGCGCTCGACGACCTGCCCACCTCCTCCGAGGAACCCATGCAACTCGCCTCCACGTGGGAGTTCGTGGGCTGGCAGGGCGGCGGGGAAGGGGAGGGCTCCGTGGGCCACAACCCGGAGACCACCTGGGCGGACCGCGTCGTCGACCTGGACGTCCCCGCCGCCGCGCCCGCTGCCTCCGAGGACGGCGTGGCCCTGGCCTCCGCATGGGAGTTCATGCAGCAGCCGTGGCAGCCGCAGGCCTCCGAGCAGGTCGATCCCGCCCAGGCCCTGCTCGCCGCCGCCAGCGCGTCCACCGACACGCCGACGCACGGTCCCGCCGTCTCCGCGGAACAGGTCCTCTCCGCGCTCGACACGGCGGACTCGCAGGGCATGGTCGGCAAGGTGCTGCTGGCCTACAGCGCGGGCCGCTTCCGCCGGGCGTTCCTCCTGGGTGACAGCTTCGGGCTCGCGCGCGTGGGCCGTGCCTGGGGTCCTGGCAGCGACCGTCCGGAGGTCACCGCGCTCAAGGTGGACCTGGACGCGCCGTCCCTCTTCACCTCCGCTCTGAACGGCCCCAGCCCCAGCGTCTTCAGCGCCCCGCAAGTGCCTCAGGACGAGGCCATCTTCTCCGCGCTGTGCGGCGAGTCCGAGTCCCACCTGCTCGTCTTCCCGCTCCACTCGCGAGGCCAGCCCGTGGCCTTCTTCGTCGCCGAGCACGGCCCCTCGCCCCTGGAGGTCGCCATGCTGGAAGAGCTGGGTCGCATCGCGGACAGGGCCGTGGAGATCTGCACCCGCCTCCATCGCTTCCCCTGAAACACGAAGGGCTCCGGAGCTTGAAGCCCCGGAGCCCTATCTCACTTCAGCTCAAGACCGACGCGGCGCTTTAGCTGCAGCCCGTCGTCGTGCCGCAGTTCGTGCACTTGTAGCAGGCGCCGCTGCGCACGGTGATGGCGCCGCACTGGTGGCAGGGCGGGGCGTCCGCCTGGTTCAGGTACGTGCTGCGCGAGTTCATCGCGGACAGCTGCAGCGTCCCCACCTGGGCCGGCACCGCCGCCTGCGTCACCGGCTCCGGACGGGCCTCCTCCACCGGCGTCACCTCCACGTCGTCCGCGCGGGGCTCCGTGGGCAGGAACTTCAGCGACAGCCACCGGAAGATGTAGTCGGTGATGGACTTGGCGATGGGGATGGCCGGGTTGCCCGTGAAGCCGCTCGGCTCGTAGCGGGTGTGGCAGAACTTGTCCGCCAGCACCTGCAGCGGCACGCCGTACTGGAGCGCCAACGACACGCTGGTGGCGAAGCTGTCCATCAGGCCGCTCACCACCGAGCCCTCCTTCGCCATCACGACGAAGAGCTCGCCCGGCTTGCCGTCCTCGTACATGCCCACCGTCAGGTAGCCCTCGTGGCCGCCGATGGAGAACTTGTGCGTGATGGACTGCCGCTCGTCCGGCAGCCGGCGGCGCAGCGCCTTGGGCTCCGGCGTCACGGCGGGGGCGGGCTCCGCCACCGCGCGGCGGGATTCCGGAGCCTTCTCGGGGGCCTTGTCCTGCGACGTGTTGAGCGGCTGCGTGCGCTTGCACCCGTCGCGGTACACCGCCACGGCCTTCAGTCCGCTGCGCCACGCCTCGATGTATGCCTTTTCGATGTCCTCCACCGAGGCGTCATTCGGCAGGTTCACCGTCTTGGAGATGGCGCCGGAGAGGAACGGCTGTGCCGCGGACATCATCTCGATGTGGCCCATCCAGTGGATGCTGCGCTGGCCCTTGGACGGCTTGAACGCGCAGTCGAACACCGGCAGGTGCTCCGGCTTCAGGTGCGGAGCGCCCTCGATGGTGTCGTGCTTGTCCAGGTACGCGATGATGTCCTGCGCCTGCGTCTGCGGGTAGCCCAGCTTCTCCAGCGCCAGCGGCACCGTCTGGTTGACGATCTTCAACATGCCGCCGCCGACCAGCTTCTTGTATTTGATCAGCGCGATGTCCGGCTCGATGCCCGTGGTGTCGCAGTCCATCATGAAGCCGATGGTCCCCGTGGGCGCGAGCACCGTCACCTGGCTGTTGCGGTAGCCGTGCTCCGTGCCGCGCGCCAGCGCGTCGTCCCACGCCTCCTTCTGCGCCGCGTGCAGCTCCGCGCTCACGCCGTCCACGGGCAGCTGGTACGCCGCCTTGCGGTGCTTGCGGATGACGCCGAGCATGGGCTCCGCGTTGTTGCCGTAGCCCGCGAATGCGCCCTGCTTCTCCGCGATGCGCGCGCTCATCGCGTACGCCTCGCCGCACATGAGCGAGGTGATGGCCCCCGCCAGGTTGCGGCCAGCAGAGGAGTCGTAGGGCAGGCCGGACGCCATCAGCAGCGCGCCCAGGTTCGCGTAGCCCAGGCCCAGCGGACGGTAGTCGTGGCTGTTCTTCGCGATGCGCTCGGTGGGGTAGCGGCTGAAGCCGACGATGATCTCCTGCGCCAGCAGCACCACGTTCACCGCGTGCTTGAAGGCGGCCACGTCGAAGCCACCCTCCAGCGTGCGGAAGTGCATCAGGTTGAGCGACGCCAGGTTGCAGGCCGAGTCATCCAGGAACATGTACTCGGAGCAGGGGTTGGACGCGTTGATGCGCGCCGTGCCGGAGCACGTGTGCCACGCGTTCACCGTGGTGTCGTACTGGAGGCCCGGATCGCCGCACAGGTGCGCCGCCTCCGCGATTTCGCGGAACAGCTCACGGGCCTTGTAGGTCTCCATCACCTGGCCGTCGCGCACCGCGCGCGTCTGCCACGGACCGTCGTTCACCACCGCCTTCATGAAGTCGTCGGTGACGCGCACGGAGTTGTTGGAGTTCTGGAAGTACACCGACCCGTAGGCCTCGCCGTTGAAGGACGGGTCGTAGCCCGCCTCGATCAGCGCCCAGGCCTTCTTCTCCTCGTTCGACTTGCAGCGGATGAACTCGAGGATGTCCGGGTGCCCGGCGTTGAGGATGACCATCTTCGCCGCGCGCCGCGTCTTGCCGCCGCTCTTGATGACGCCCGCGAACGCGTCGAAGCCGCGCATGAACGACACCGGGCCGGACGCGGTGCCGCCGCCCGCCAGCAGCTCCTTGCTGCCGCGGATGCTGGACAGGTTGGAGCCCGTGCCGCTGCCGTACTTGAAGAGCATGCCCTCCGTGCGCGCCAGCCCCAGGATGGACTCCATGTTGTCGTCCACGCTGTTGATGAAGCACGCCGAACACTGCGGGTGCTCCTCCACGCCCACGTTGAACCAGACGGGCGAGTTGAACGCCGCCTTCTGGCGCAGCAGCAGATGCGTCAGCTCCGCGTGGAACGCCTCGCGGTCCACCGCCGACGCGAAGTAGTGCCCGTCCTCGCCCCAGCGGGTGAGGGTGTCCACCACGCGCGCCACCAGCTTGCGCACGCTCGTCTCACGCTCGGGCGTGCCGGGCGTGCCCCGGAAGTACTTCGACGCCACGACGTTCGTCGCCAGCATCGACCAGGAGCGGGGGACCTCGATGTCCTTCTGATCGAAGACGACCTTGCCGTCCTCGCCCTTGATGCTCGCGCTGCGGTGCTCCCACGCCAGCTCGTCCGCCGGATCCACCCCGGGCGTCGTGAAGAAGCGCTCCACGCTCAGCCCCGTGGAGGACACCGCGGCCTTGCCCTTCGCACGGCCGCCGCGCCGCGGCTCCCTGCCCCCCACCACCGGCTTCCCGCTCAGTTCCTTCTCCATGACGCCCGCCTCCAAATCCACTGAGAGTGCTGATGCAAAATTTGCAAAATAGCCAACGCCGCGAGATCCCAGGGGATCCGATGATCACTTCCAGGTACGGGGACGGCAGCGTTGGGATGGTCCGGGATGGGCAGAAGCCAGAGGGTCCACCCCTGGAATCCGGGCCCGGGCCTGACTGCCCACCCGCCGGGCGGGCGGATCAATATGATCGCTGGTGGGGTCCGTCAACATCGCCCATTCCCCTATATCTAGTATCAGGTCCTCGCATACACACTGTATTTGGTGTGGGCGTTGGGTGGCTGAACAGCTACCTCAAGTTGGATCTAGGAACCCCGCCTGTGACTCGCAACGCCTGTTGTGGCTGGCAATGTATGGCCATGACCATGCGAAATCGGACAGGCGGGGAAGGGCGCCTGTCCAAGCGCTTGTGATCACTGACGGATGTTTGCTGGCAGTCCGTGCGCCGGGCGTAGGGGCGCTCCAGCGGCCCGGCGACATCAGGACCGGGCGGGGTGGGCCTGGACGGTCGCCTGCCGAACGGCGGCGTCGATTTCGACGCCCGGGCGCGTTAGGAGGCGGACCATGCCGCCTCCCTTCGAACGCCACGTCTTCGTCTGCACCAACCGTCGCCCGGACGGCAACCCCAAGGGGTGCTGCGCCACCAAGGGAGGCGAGGAGGTGCGGGCGGCCTTCAAGGAGGAGCTCGACAAGCGCGGCCTCAAGCGCAGCATGCGCGCCAACGCGGCGGGCTGCGTGGACACGTGCGCCTTCGGCGTCTCCGTGGTCGTCTACCCGGAGGGCACCTGGTACGGCGGCGTGAAGGTGGAGGACGTGCCCACCATCGTGGAGGAGCACCTGGTGCAGGGGCGCCCCGTGGAGCGGCTGCTGATGCCCTTCAACAAGAAGGCGGAGCGCTGAAGGCGGTTTCCCGCCTCGCGCCCCGCCCTGGGGAACCGCGTTGAATCCTACCGCCTGGAGCTAGTCGCGGCGGTTGCCCAGCAGGCGCAGCAGCGACAGGAACAGGTTGATGAAGTCCAGGTAGAGGGTGAGCGCGCCCACGATGCTCACCGCGGTCGCGCTCTTGAAGCCCGTGCCCGCGTGGTACTCGCGCAGCTTCTGCACGTCGTAGGCGGTGAGGCCCGCGAACACGAGCACGCCCGCGCAGGCCATCACGAACGACACGGCGCTGCTCTTGATGAAGAAGTTCACCACGCTGGCGATGACGATGCCGATGAGCCCCATGAAGAGGAACGTGCCCCAGCCGCTCAGGTCCTTCTTCGTGACGGTGCCGTAGACCGCCATCGCGCCGTAGGTCGCGGCGGTGATGAAGAACACCTGGCCGATGGAACTGGCCGTGTAGATGAGGAAGATGACCGACATCGTCACGCCGGTGAGCGCCGCGTAGCCCGCGAACATGACCGCGGCTACCGGGCCGGACAGCCGGGGCGCCAGGATGGACAGGCCGAACACCACGCCCAACTGCACCAGGAACAGGGCCATCCGGTTCTGCACCGCCACGCGGAGCAGCGCCTCATTGGCCAGCGTCACCATCGCCATCACGCCGGTGAGCGCCAGGCCCGCGAACATCCAACCGTGCACGCGCGACATGAACGCGCGCTGCGACTCCTGGACCAGGACGTCGTCCACCGCGCTCGCCTGCCCGCCCTGCCAGCCACCTGAAGATTCCCACGCCATGTGTTTCGTTTCCTTTCGGGCCGGGGACCGCTTCAGTCCCGGCCTCTCTTTAACGAGGACCCTTGGAGGACGCCTTAAAGGGCCTTCCAGGCCAGCAAAAGCTTCGAAGCGACTTCTGTCGTGATGAGGGGCAGCACGCCACCGCCACCCACGATGTTGACGATCTCCGACATGGACCCACGGCACACCCCGCCCCACGCGGGCTGCTTCGCGAGCCCAACAGACGCATACGCCGAGTAATCCACGAAGAAGGACGTGGGCAGCACCTGGTTCGTCCCGCAGAGCAGGTGCTCCTCCGGCTGAGTGTCCACCACCTCCTGCACCACGAAGCCGCCCTGCGCATCCGTCGCGGCGCGCTCGCACAGCTGCTCCCACGTCTTGGACTCGCCGTAGGCGCCCTTCACGCGCTCCTCGTAGGGCACCGTGCCCACGGAGCGGCCGAGGAAGACGGCCTTGCCGCCGTAGTCCCACGAGCGCTTGAGCACGAAGCGCGCGGGCTCCCGGGCAACGCGGGCCACGATGTCGTCCACCTGTGCGCCGTCCGGATCCACGCCGGGACCGTGGCGGAAGGGGCGCGTCCACGGCACCGACTCGCGCACCGCCTCCAGCTCCTCCGGTGAGAGGCCCGCGCGCTCCGCCAGCGCCGCGTCCGTCACCGCCTGCGACAGGAGCGCGAACGTCGCCTTCACCTCCACCTGCGAGGCGGGCGGGTTCAAGAACACGGCCTTCTTGCCCGGGACGACGGAGAGGAAGTCCTCCACCCAGGGGGCGGGGTTCTGCTCCAGCCGGCGCACGAAGAGGTGGCGGTAGACCAGGTCATACTTCTTGCCGTTCACCGTGAAGGCGTCGTCGCCGGACACATCCTCCGGATGCACCACGTCCGCGTCCGCGCCGAACTCGCGGAAGCGCTCGCACAGCCAGCGCAGCTCCGTGATCTGCGCGTCATTCTTGCGGCAGAGCAGCGCCACCGTGTCGGGCATCTGGCCGTTGCGTTCGGCCGCGTAGCCGTCCAGCAGCGCGCGGTAGAGCGCCAGCGCGTTGTTGCCGTTGAGCGTGAGCAGCGACGCGAGCGCCTTCTCCGGATAGCGCACGTGTCGCGCCACCACTTCGATGAAGGTGCGCGCCGCGATGTCCGAATAGCCCTGCATGGCCGGGATGGTGGCGTTCACCTCCAGCGCCCAGGGCCGGCCTCCGGACACGAAGTAGTCCACGCGCGTGGTGGCGAGCTTGCGGCTCGCCTCCCAGGTGCCTTGCGCCAGGCTGCGCTCCAGCGGCGACAGCGCGCCCAGCAGCAGCTCCGCGTCAGGGCCACCCAGGATGGCGCGCGCCATCTTCATCGTGGCGGAGGCCAGCTTCGCGGACAGGAGCGAGCGGCGTTTGATCTCCTCGGCGTCCAGGATGACCGGCGTGGCGGTGATGGGGATGGGCTGGGTGCTGCCATCCTGCTTCGTCACCGCGAGGCCGCGCTGGTAGGCGGTCTTCGCCAGCTCCGGTCCGAAATAGTGTGCCTGCCTGCGCAGGACATCCATGAGCTCGTGCACGCGCGGAACCTACGACCCCAGGGGCTTGTGGGTCCACAACCCGCGGATCCCGCCGCTGTTCCCTGTGTCCGCCACCTCGCCCTCCGGCCCCGGGCCAGGGCATCCCGGCTTGCACCGGGCAGGGAGGTCGCTTAAAAACAACTGAGTTGCTTTTCGAGACCGAGTCGACGTGAGCCGCCTCCGACGCCACCTCAGCACGAGTCGCTCCCTGCCGCGCCTGCTGGCGCTGCCGTGGGTGCTCGTGTGCGTGCTGGTGTATGTGGGCAGCGTGCTCCACTTCGCGCTCGTGCAGCACACCACGTGCCTGGAGCACGGGGACGTGATGCACGTGAGCGACGCGTCGTCCCACGACGGCCCGTTGGAGGAGGCGCTCTCCTTCGACGACGCGCGCGTGGCCCGGGCGCCGGTGTCGAAGGCCACGCCCCACGGTGGTGAGGCTCACTGCCACCACGCCTTCCTCCGCCGTGAGGCACCGCCTCCGGCCGAGTCCGCGCCCGTCATGGCCGCGGTCTCCACGCGTTCCAGCCCCGCGCTGGCGGTGTTCCGCTTCCACGCGGCACCCGTCGCGCTGTTGAGGCTCGCGCCCAAGTCGTCGCCGCCGCGCGCTTAAGCCTCCGCCGCCGTAGCCCGCCGTCCTGGCCCCCGTGTCTTCGTGGGCCGGGGTGCGCCGTGGCCACCGGAGTCCAGGGCGTGCGCGTCCCCGTTCGCTGAACGGATCCGCCGCACGCGCATGGCACCTCCGGCCACGTGCACGGGTGCGCGCTTCGTGCCGCGGTCCCTCCTTCCAGTCCCGTTCGTTCCTTCGCGGTCGCGCCTCTTGAGGAGCGGTGCGCGTGCGGCCCGTGCGGCTGGAGTTCCCGCAGTCCATCCCCGTGTCCCTGGAGTCCCCATCATGAAGAAGCTTCTGTCCGCCCTGCTGCTGTCCACCTCCCTCCTCGCCGCCGGTTGCGGTGGCGACGAAGAGGAAGCCCACGTCGACGAGGAGGGCTGCGAGCACCTGCAGGAAGGCCCCGCCGCCGCCGTCACCGCCGCCGTCAGCGGCACGGGCCCGGCCGTGAGCAATGACCACAAGCGCTACGACATCGCGCTGGTGGACATCGCTGGCGGCAAGGGCGGCGCGGTGTCCTTCGCCGTCTCCGAGGCCACCGACTACGTCCTCTACATGAGCGCCCCGGTCCCGGTGACGGTCACCAACAGCAGCGGCGCGGCCGTGGAGTTCGAGGAGAGCGCCACCAGTTCCTCGCTCTGCACGGACATCAAGGGCCGCCACGTCGTGCCGCTCACCGTGGGCACGCACACGCTCACCTTCGGGCCTTCGACGCTGTCCTCGGTGTCGCTCGTCATCGAGGAGTCGGGCGAGCACGACCACGCCCACGACTGACCCCCGGTTCCTCTCTTTCCAATGAAGCCCGAGGCGCCCCATGTCCAAGATCTCTTCTGGAAGTGCCGGTTCCCTGCTTCCCTGCGACGTGCGCCGCGACGGCGACCGTCTGTTCGACGTGGCCATGTGGTGCCTGGGCCAGGACGTGCGTTGCCCGGATGGCAACGTGCTGCTCCGGCGCGGTCTGGTGCGTGAAGCGCGTCCGCCGGGCGTGGAGGGACAGAGCGCGTACCAGGGGCAGCTCTTGGACGGGGGGCGCCTCACGCTGTGGGGCTTCGGCGCGCTGTGCGAGTCGTGCGGCGCCGCCATCTTCGTGCCGCGTGATGGCTTCGTTCCCCGGTGGGTGGACGAAGCGCGCGGCACGGCCTTCCGGGTGGAGAACGTGGGCGTCCGGCGCGACGCAACCACGGGGTCAGAGCGCAGGGCGGCGAGGGCGGGACTCGCGCGGCTGGCGGACTGGCTCGCGGAGTACGAGGCGTGGGTGGCCCGCGACGTGGGCCTGGCCTGGCGGCGCGAGTGCCTGGCGGCGCGGCGCAAGGCGTCTCCCGTCCCCGCCGAAGAGTTGTCGACCGCCTGGAGGCGGCTGGCCGTGCGCGTGCGCGCGACCGATGCCTCCGTGCAACACCATGCCGCTCCGATGACCGAAGCGTGAGGAGGACACCATGCTGGCACGTCTGTTTAGAGCCGATGCCCCGTCGGTCCACTCCCACGTCGCGTGGGAGGACCTGCCGGACGAAGCCCTTCCCACGCCACCGCTCCAGGACGGATTGGGAGGCACACACCTCCAGGTGACGACGCAGGTTCCCCTGGCGCAGGCGTACTTCAATCAGGGCCTGCGCCTGCTGCACCTGGGCTGGGCGCTGGAGGCCCGGCGCGCCTTCGCGGAGGCCGCGCGACAGGATCCATCCCTCGCCATGGCGTGGTGGGGGCTCGCGCTCGCCCGGGGCGTGGGGCAGCGCTTCGCCGCGGACCGCGCGGAGGCCATCCGCAAGGCGCTGACCCTGGCGGAGGGCACCACCGACATGGAGCAGCGGTTGGTCGTCGCGGCCAGCCTCCTCGCGGACAAGGGCCCCGCCAATGGCAGACATGCCTTCGTGCGCGAGATGGAGTGCCTCATCGACCGCTTCCCCCAGGAGCCCGAGCCGCGCCTGCTGCTCGCGGGCTTCCTTCTGGACGGGTACGAGTCCGACGGGCGCCCCGGGCAGGGACAGCCGTACGCACAACTCATCCTGCGCGACCTGTTGCGCACGCACCCGAACCACGCGGGCGTGCACGTGGCCTGGGTGCAGGCCTGGCTGCCCAGCGCCCGGCCGGAGACGGCGTTGGAGAGCGCGGAGTTGCTTCCGTCGCTCGTGCCCGCGGGAAGTCCCGCGCTGCTCGCCGCTGGACGACTGCTGCTGCGCGTGGGCAAGGCGGTGGAGGCGAACCGCATCCTCGAGTCGGCGGTGACGGCGGATGACGCGTACCTCGCGCGCGAGTCGCTGCCCCTCGACGTGGCGCCGAGCGCGGACACCGCGCTGCGCCTGCTCAGCGAAGGCTGCGTGGAGGTGGGGCAGTACCGGGGAGCGCAGAGCTGGGCGCGCAAGCTGCGGCAGCGCGTGGAAGCTTCAGGCGGCCAACCGCAGGCGGTGCTCTTCGCCGCCACCACGCTCGTCGCCGCGCACCTGCGCTTCGGCTTCAGCCGGGCGGCGGCGGAGGTCCCCATGGAGCTGGGAGACGCGGCCACCGTCGCGGAGGCGGGACTGCGTGACGCCGTGCGCCTGTACGCGAAGGGCGTCTGTGCGCTGGAGACGGGACGGCTGGGCGACGTGGAGCGAGCGTGCGGCACCCTGGATGCACTGGTGAACACCCTGTCGGAAGCGCCGCGCTCCGAGGGCCGCGCCCTGTGCGCTCGCGACGTGGCGCGCACGGTGGAGGTCGCCGCGCAGGAGCTACGGGGCACGTTGGATGCGCGCCGGGGAGACTCCGGCCGGGCGGAGGCCGCGCTCACGCGGGCGCTGCGATTGGAGCGCCGCCTGCGTCCCGTGGGCCCCGCGCTCTTCTGCCGGCCGCCCCGTGAGACGCTGGCCCGCGTACGCCTGCGCTCCGGCCGCGAGGAGAAGGCGCTGGAGCTGGCGTTGGAGCGGGCAGGGGAGCGGCCCGGCTGCGGCCACTGCATGCTCCTGGTCGCGGAGGCCCACGTCGCCTGCGAGTGCATGTCCGAAGCGGCGCACGACTTCGCCGTGGTGCTGGACCTGTGGCGCGACGCGGATCCGCACCTGCCGGGCCTGCAACGCGCACGGGGCTTCGCGGCCCGGGGGCACCGCGGCCGCACGGCGCTCCGTCGGGTGCCAGACGTGGCCTCGGTGGACACCGCGCCCGTCCCCCGGGGTGGAGGAGCGCCCTGGACCGTTCACGGAGCCTGAGCCCGCACGCCGCCGCGCTTGACGCAGGCGCGGCGTTCGCGTCACTAGGGGGCATCCTCCAAGGAGCCGCCCCATGCCGTCGTTCCGCCTGAAGCCCGAGCAGGCCGCGCTGCTCGTCGTCGACATCCAGGAGCGCCTGTGCGCCGCGATGGACCGCGACGCCCTGGACCGCATGCTCGCGCGCACGGGCGCCGCCGTGGAGGGCGCGCGGGCCCTGGGCCTGCCCGTCATCGTCACGGAGCAGTACCCGCAGGGGCTGGGCCGCACGCACTCGCTGCTCAAGCTGCGCCTGGGCGAGTTCAAACCGCTGGAGAAGATGGAGTTCTCCGCCGCCACGCCGGACGTGCTCTCCGTGCTGGGGGACCGCAAGCAGGTGCTCATCACCGGCATGGAGACGCACATCTGCGTCTTCCAGACGGCGCGCGACCTGGCGGAAAGCGGCCGGGAGCCGTGCCTGCTCGCGGACGCCGTGCTGTCGCGCTCGGAGGAGGACCGCCGCGTGGGACTGGAGCTGTGCCGCGACGCGGGCGCGCGCATCCTCACCGTGGAGTCGGCCCTGTTCGACATGCTGGGCCGCGCGGGCACGCCCGAGTTCAAGAAGGTGTCCGCCGCCGTCCGCTGAAGCAGGGACGACGGCGGCCCACCGCTTACGCCCTGCTCTTGAAGGGCTCGCGCACCAGGCGCACGAGCATCATCAGCAGCACCAGCACCCCGGACAGGACGGTCTGCGAACCGCCCACCGGGAAGTCGTAGAAGTACGCGAACAGGTATCCGCCCGCGCCCGCGATGCCGCCCAGCACGGTCGCCGTGAAGAAGGTCCACGGCAGCCGCAGGTCCAGCACCAGCGCGGCGATGGCCGACAGCGTGGAGAACGCGAAGACGGGCAGGGCGCCCAGGGCCC
Organism: Corallococcus sp. CA041A; assembly: GCF_003612075.1. Classification (NCBI taxonomy): domain Bacteria; kingdom Pseudomonadati; phylum Myxococcota; class Myxococcia; order Myxococcales; family Myxococcaceae; genus Corallococcus; species Corallococcus sp. CA041A. The sequence goes on along the minus strand of NZ_RAWF01000117.1, from coordinate 5,288 downwards.
GCGCGCACACGCCCACCATGATGCCGATGGACACCATCAACACCGTGTCCAGCAGCTTCACCGGCAGCCCCTGCACGGTGGCGCCAATGCGGTCGAAGCTCACGAAGGCGATGCCCCGGAACCACCACAGGTGCAGCACCATCAGCACCCCGCCGGCCACCGCCACTGCCTGGAGTTGATCCGGCGTCACCAGCACCGCGGTGCCGAAGAGGATGCCCTGGATGTCGTGCGCCTCCTGCGCGATGCGGTCACCCACCAGGATGGCCGCGCCGCCCGCGAAGGCGAACGCGCACCCCAGCAGGCTCTCCCGTGACAGCCGCAGCCGCGCGGGTTCAATCATCAGGAGCAGCGTGGCCGCGACGGACAGCACCACCGCGCCCACCAGTGGGTCCACGTGCACGCCCAGGTGGATCTCCGCGAAGAAGGCCAGGGCCACGCCCAGGCCCGCGGTGTTCGTCACCGCCGCGCTGACGAACACCATGCGCCGCAGCACCACGTAGACGCTGAGGAAGCCCAGCACGCACCCGGCGATGAGCGCGCAGAGGATGGGGTCACGGAACAGCTCCCAGCCCGCCTGGAACTGTTCCCACTTCGAGGGCTCAAGCAGGGTTGTTTCCACGGTGGGGTCCCTGGGGCGCGGTGTGGCAGTAGTCGTCGCCGTACTGGCGGCGGAAGGCGGGATGGCAGAACACGGTGCGCGCATCGCCCATGACGAAGCAGCGGTGCTCACGGTCCACGAAGAGGATGACGTCGGCGTGCTCGGCGGCGACGGACAGGTCGTGGCTCACCACCACCACGCCCAGGCCGCGGTCATGCGCGAGCGCGCACAGCCGCAGCATCGTCTGCTTCTCCGCCACCGCGTCCATCGCGGCGGTGGGCTCATCCAGCAGCACCACGTCCGCCTCGGTGGCGATGACCCGCGCCAGCAGCGCGCGCTGTTTCTCGCCGCCGGACAGGTCGCGGAAGGGCCGCTTCGCGATGCCGCGCGCGCCCGCCGTATCGAGTGCCGCCTCCACCTTCTGGCGGTCCGTCTTGTTGGGGAAGGGCCGGAGGAAGTTCCACCCGGACAGCCGTCCCCACCCGGTCAGCTCCCGCGTGTGCACGGGCAACAGCGAGTCGATGGCGGACATCTGCGGCACGTACGCGCTGCGGATGTGCGGCGCGCCCAGCGCGATGCGGCCGGACACCGGAGGAATCAGCCCCAGCAGCGTCTTGAACCAGGTGCTCTTGCCAGAGCCGTTGCGGCCCACCACCGCCACGAACTGGTGGCGGCGCACCACCAGGTCCATGGGCGGCAGGATGTCCTTGCCCCCGTAGCCGATGACGAGCTGCTCGCACTTCAGCAGCGGCTCGCCCGGCTCCGGCACCGCGGCGCGGTGGCCCCGGTCCAGCTCCGTCTCGTGATCACCGTGAGCCACGGTTCACCTCCGCGGTGGGACTCAGCGCCGCCACCTTCTCCAAAAGCGCGGTGCGCACCGCCGCGTTCGCGGGCACGTCCAGGTCCACCACGCCATCCGCTCCCACCGTCGCGGCGGACCATTCCACCGCGTCGAAGAGGGCCGGCGTCAGCTCCAGCTTCAGGCCCAACGCCACACGCGGGTCATTCTCCCGGTCGGACGGCACGTCCAACGCGCCGGTGAGCACCGCCACCGGCGTGGCCTCCGCGCCCGTCACCGTCGCGGTGAAGCGGAAGGGCAGGGCGCCCGCGAAGCGCGCAGGCACACGGCCATCGCGCACGCTGCCCGTCATCCGCAGACCCGTGACGGCCCAGCGTCCGCGGGCCAGCGTCGTCTTGCCCAGCTCGCAGGCGGGCTTGCACGTGAGGTCGCGGGTCGCGGGCGCCAGCAGGTCCAGCTCCGCGTCCACCGGCAGGTTGGCCACGGTGACGGTGGTGCTTCCTCCGCCGCCCAGCTCCGCCTGGATGTCCTCGTAGTCCACGAGCGCCCCGGAGTCGCTGTGGCAGTGCCCGTTGTGGCACAGCGAGTAGCCCGGCGGTGGCGAGGACGGGTCGAACGCCGTGCTGCCTCCGCCCCCGGAGCTGGCAATCAGGTCGATGCTGCCCAGGCTCACCGTTCCGGTGTCCATGCGCAGCTGGAAGTCGGACGCGAGCGCCTGGTAGCCATCACCCGCATTGCGGCCGGACACCGGCGAGTACGCGGCCTGGACGGAGGGCTCGAGCACCGCGAAGCCCTCGCCCGCATCGAACGCGCACCCGGACAGCAGCGCGAAGGGAAGCAACCACGCCTGGGTTGGAAAGCGCTTCATGGCGTCATTGCCCCTTCCCGGCGAGGCCCTGCTCCAGGCGGCCCACCATCAACTCCAGGCGCTGCACGTACGTCTGGCTGGAACGGAAGTCGGTGCCGCCGGGCAGCGTGACGAGCGCGGCGGGAATCTTCGACGCCACGAGCTTCGCGATGTTGTCCGGGTAGTAGTCCTCCTTGAGGACCAGCTTCACCTTGTTGGCCTTGCCCTGCGCCAGCACCTGCGCGACGTGGGACGGGTTTGGCGGGATGCCCGGCTTGGGCTCCAGGAAGGCGATGGTCTTGAAGCCCAGCCAGTCCTGCAGGTACGCCGTCGTGCGGTGGTACGCGATGACGGGCACGCCCTTGAAGCCCGCGAGCCGCTTCTCCCAGCCCGTCTGCGCCGCCTGCAGCTCCTGCGTGAACTTCGCGAGGTTGGCCTTGTAGGTGGCGGCGTTCTTCTCATCCAGCTGCGACATGCGCGCTTCGATGGCGGCCGCCACCTTGAGTGCCTGCCGCGGATCATAGAGGTAGTGCGGGTTGCCGCCGGGGTGCACGTCGCCCTGGCTGCGGTCCACCTGCCCGGCGGGGATCTCCTGGAGGCTCACGAACCGCGACGCGTCCAGGTAGCCCGCGTTGCCCGTCAGGATGCGGTTGTTGCGCGCGCCCATCTGGAGCGTGGGCAGCCAGCCGATCTCCAGGTCCAGGCCCGCGGCGATGAGCAGGTCCGCGCGGTTGAGCGCGAGCGCCAGGTTCGGCTTGGCGTCCACGAAGTGCGGGTCCTGCGTGGGCAGCGCGAGCGCGATGACGTCCACCTTGTCCCCGCCCACGGTCCTGGCCAGCGCGGCCAGGTCCGGGAGGGTGGCGACGACCTTCAAATCCGCGCGAGCGGGAACGGCGGTGAGGCTGACGACGGCGGCGCACAGGGCCGCGAACAGGCGAAGGGAACGCATGGAAGGGCTCCGGAAGAAGAGGTCAGAACGCATGGGCACCGTGGGCGCCGGTCACGACTTCAAGGGCGAGGAAGGCCGAGTAGTCCGGCGACTCGCGCCAGCCCACCCGGTCCGTGGCGGCCTGCAGGCGCAGGCGGGAGAACTCGGTGGGCCAGAACGTCACCGACGCGGTGATGCGCTGGCGGTCGGAAATCCATTCGGGGTCGAGCGGATCATTCGCCACCCGGCCCTCCAGCGTCTTCGCGGCCGAGCCGAACTCGTAGCGCACGCCCGTGGCCCAGCGGTTGGAGAAGCGCCACACCGTCTGCGCGTAGCCGCCCCAGTCGGACAGCACGTCCTCCGGCACCTGCCTGCGGCGGTAGAGCACCTCCGCCTGGAACACCAGCTGCTGCGAGCTCTGCGACGTGATGGGCCGGAACTTCAGGTACACGTCCGTGCCGTAGATGCTGGTGTAGTTGCGGTAGCCCGTGGGGTTGGGGCCCGTGGCGACGGACAGGCCCCACAACAGCGACAGGTCGTCCGACAGCGGGAAGAACTGCTTCACCGCGCCGGTGAGCTGGAAATCCAGCGGTGACAGCACGCGCTCGGCGGCGGCGCCGAAGAAGCTGCGCGCGGTGGCCTCGCCCGTGGCGTCGGTGGCGCTGCCAATCACCTCCACGTACCAGGGCAGCGGCGTGAGCCAGGAGCCCTCCACGCCCAGGCCGCGGTTGCCCTCCGCGCCGAAGTAGCGGCTCATGATGAAGGGCTGATCCACGAAGTCCCACGCGTGCGGGTGCGTGGCGTTGATGCGGCCGAAGCGGGTGAGGAACTGGCCCGCGCGCACCTGGAGGTTGAGGGGCAGGTCCAGCGTGGTGACGTACGCCTCTTCAATCTCGACGCCGAACTGGCTGAAGACGAGGTTGCTGTCGAAGCGGAAGTACGGGTCCACCACGGAGCCGATGGACAGCTCCAACTGCTGGAGGTTGAAGCCGTTCTTCGTCGGGTCGTGCGCGCCGCCCTGGAGGGGCTCCTTGTTGGAGAAGGCCGCCAGGGCCATGTCCAGGATGAAGCTCAGGTTGAGGAAGTTGGTGCCGCTGGAGATGGCGTTGGGCAGCTTGAGCGGTGTCACGCCGGAGTCGTTCGTCGCGGTGGGTGACACCGGGGACGTGTCGCCGGACGGACGGGCGCGCGTGCTCGTGTCCGTGCCCAGCGCCTTCTCAATCTCCTCCATCTCCTCCGGGCTCAGCGCCGGAGTGTCCTCGGCGGGCGCGGGAGACTCGGAAGGTGGGGGTGACTCGGTGGAGGGCGGTGATGACTGCTGGGCCCACGCCGCGCTCGCGGACAGCTGCGCTGCGAGCACGACGGCGAGGGCGCGGGGATGCCTGCGCGGAAGGGATGACACGGATGTTGGCTCCTCGGAACCGGCCGGCCGTGGAGCATGCGCATGCGCACCCCGCGACGACCGTCGACCTGATGACCTGCTTCACGACACGACACGCGGAACTACGCGTGCGTCGGAGGCGAGGCCTTGGGCGCGGTGTCGAGGACGGCGAGCGGCGCGAAGGAACGGGGCGGCGCGGTGGCCGGGTGATTGCTCTCCACGCACGCCGAAGCGGAAGCGACGCCCGAACCCTGGAGGGCCTCCACCTGCGGGGCGGCCGTGAGCAGCGGGCACGTCTCGTGGTTGAGGGCCGTCGCGTCCGCCACGGCGGGCGGCACGGAGGCGACGACGGGGGCGCGCTCGGAGAAGCGGGACAGCGCGGGGTTCGCGCGCCGCGCGTCCTCTTCGAACGTCTGGTGCTGCGGACAGAACCGGTGCGCGTGCTGCTCCACGTGCAGCGCCAGACCCAGCGGCTGGGCACCCCAGAGCGCGACGAGCAGCATCGCGGTGAGGCGGGCAAGGGTGTGGGCGCGCGAGAGCATCTGAGGGTTCCCGGCTGGCTTACTGTCGGCCCCCGGGAGTGTCAAGGCAGCCTGGGTACACCGCCGAAACACGACGACAAGGGAACGTTGTTTTCATTCCAGACGTCCCTCCTTGCCGCATCGGTTAGGTTGGGCGCGCCAGCGTCACGCCCTTCGCGCCAGGAGTTCCGCCGCCCGTGCCTCCCTCCCGTTC